>JAEHDT010000018.1 GCA_016880225.1 Gemmatimonadota bacterium
CACGTGGGACAGCCCGCGCGCCGCGGCCCTGTCGCGCAGGCGCCGCACCATTTCGTCGGAGATGTCGGTGGCGACCACCGCCCCGCCCGGCCCCACCGCCTCCGCGGCCGGCAGCGTCACCAGCCCCGTGCCGCACGCCACGTCCAGCACCCGCTCCCCCGGTGCCAGGGCCGCGAGCTCGAGCAGGCGGCGCTGCGCCGGCGCGAGCTGGCGGGCCCAGAAGCGCTCGTAGTGGGCCGCCGCCTTGTCCCAACCGTACCGCTGCACCCGGCGCTGCAGGCGGGCGTCCATCGGCTAGCGAGCCGACGCGGTGATGTGCACCTCGCGCTCGAGCGGGACCGGATTGGCGAAGTCGTCGAGGTAGGAGCTGTAGCGCTCCGCCGTATCGAGCAGTCGCAGCACGTCGGCTTCGGGGGCCGGGCTCTCGATCCGCACCACGTAGCGCATCCGCAGGTAGCCGGGGCGCACCTCGTCCGCGACGCCCAGCTCGCCGCGCACGTCGTAATCGGCCTGGATCTCGACCTCGAGGGCGTCGAGCGGCACGCCGAGCCGCGCCGCCCACATGGCGTAGCCGATGGCGAGGCACGATCCGAGCGCGGTGCGGCCGTATACGCCGGGGTTGGGCGCCGCGCTGCTCCCGCCGTACGTCTCCGTCATGCCGACGGTGAGGCGCCACGGGCCCTCGACCGCTTCGGCAGCGAGCCCGGGGAGGAGCCGCACCTTCGTCACGGCAGTGCCCTGACCGACGGCAGGCCGCAGCGATACCGCCTTCGCGGCCCGCTCCAACGCCTCGCGTACGGGTGCGGCGCCTTCCATGGGTCACCTCGAGTGCGGTCGGCCTGGAAATTGGCGCACAAAGGGCGCGGCGGCGAGTGTCCTCCCTTAGCTCGCCTCTCCGCGTGCTTCGTGCGCCCATCGCGTCACCGTGTTGAGGAACACGTCGTGGTCCTGCTCGATCTCGCCATGGAGCCGAAGCAGTATCCGTTCGGTGGCCTCCGCGATGGCCTTCCATTCGCGGCCGGCGGTCGCAATCTCGTCGTTGTCGTGCTTGATCCTCGCCGCGAGAGCGGGGTCGGCTTCGAGAGCGAAGCGGCGTGTGGCCTTGAAGACGTACTCGAGCTTGCGAGCGGTGTCGAAGCAATACGAGGCCAGCATGTAGTACGCGTCCTTGGACCCAGGCTCGACCGATGCGAGTTTGGGCGTGGTCCTACGGGGCCAGGTGTTACTGGCCAGGCAGATGGTTCCGAGCGGGGTTCCGTAGCCCATCGTTTCCTCCCGATGAAGATGGTCGACCGTTAGACGGGGCAGTCGCGGTCCGGGTGCATCGCGCCCCGGGCGAGTCGCTCGCGCACACAGCGGGCCCGGCGCGCGTACAACACGTCACCCAGTGACCACGTATTGGCAAACGAATCCAGCCACCGGACGGCGGCGGCGCGATCGCCCCGGCCCAACGCGAGTTTCACCAGCAGCCACCGCTCCGGCGCCATGGTGGTGAGCGGGAAGAACATGCCGAACGGCTCGGGGGAGCGGCTCACCGAGAGCTCGAGGGCGCGAGTCGCGCGCGCCGTGTCCCCCGCGAGGAGCGCCAGCCGCGCCGCGAGCGCCGCCCGCAGGGCCGGCGGCGTAGGATCCGACAGATCGGCCCCGGCGGCCGCGCGCTCAAGCCGCCGCAACAGGTCGAGCACCGTTCCGGAGTCCCCGCGGAGCACCGCCGCGTGCACCAGCGCGCGGAACGCCTGGCCGGGCTCCTCCCATACCGGGCGACGGAAATCGGGGACCTGCCCCGTGGCCAGCTGCGTGCGGCCCCAGGCGAGCATCGGCCGCGTCCGAGGGCCAGCGGGGAAGCCTGCGAGGTAGGCGTGGAACATCCAGCGGTCGAACGGCGCGTTGCCCGCCACTGCGTCGCGCGCCGCGGCGGCTTCGCGCCATTTCCCTTGACCCGCAAGCGCGATCAGCCGGTACTGCGCTCCCGTCAATCGGTCGTCGGGCGTGCGGTCGGCCTGCGTCAGGTAGGCGGCGATCGTATCCATGAGCGCCAGATCGAGCGCGCCGTGGCCGAAGTGCGCCACCAGCAGCTTCAGGGTCGTACGGTCAGCGTCCCGGAGCGCCAGCAGCGCGGTGTGGCGCACCACGGGATCGGCGTCGCTCAGGGCGACCGC
Organism: Gemmatimonadota bacterium; assembly: GCA_016880225.1. Classification (GTDB taxonomy): domain Bacteria; phylum Gemmatimonadota; class Gemmatimonadetes; order Gemmatimonadales; family GWC2-71-9; genus AG41. The sequence continues at coordinate 2,160 of JAEHDT010000018.1, forward strand.
GGCATTCGCCGCGGGCCGCTCGGGATCGTCGGCGCGCATCCGCGCGAGGAAACCGCGGGCTCCCTTCAGGTCGCCTTGCAGCAGCGCCAGCTCGACTAGATGGTGGTAGATGGGCGCGAAGCTGGCGTCGAGCGCCGCGAGTCGCTCGAACACCCGCCGCCCGTCAACCGGACTCGCTCCCACCAAGCCCCCAAAGTGGAACAGCGCCTCACCGAGGCCGTACCAGCCGTCGGGCATCGTAGGGTAGTCCACGACGATTCCCTGAAAGGCGGCGATGGCGCTGTCGGCCGATCGCATCACGTACTGGCGCTCCGCGTCGAGCAGCAACCGCCACCGGAGCGACAAGCGCTCGCGCCGCCCGAGTCCCGCTTGTACCGTCCTGAGCGCGGCCGGATAGTCCCATTGAAAGGTTTGGACGACGCTCAGCCGGTGGTAGGCGAGGGCGAGGTCAGAATCCGATGCCACGGCGCGCCGGTACGCAGCCGCCGCGCCGTCGAGATCGCCGTTCCAGAACCGCGCCTGCCCGTCGAGCATGGCGCTGATTGCCGCAGCCGATGTCGTCGCTCCGTCGAGCGTGGCCAGCCGCGCGCGCACGCGCCCGTCGGCGCGCCCGAGGTTGAGCCGCAGCGCCACGACCGCTCCGGCCACGAGCATCGCGCCGAGGGCGAACGCCGTCGCGAGCCGTCGAGGCGTGACCGCGGGTCGCGCGCCACGGGAGCGCCGCGCCGCGGCGAGTGCGTCGCGGAATTCGTTCGCGGTGGAAAAGCGGCCGGCGGGCGATGGCTCGAGCGCGCGCTCGACGGCCAGCTCGAGCGCCTGCGGGACGCTGTCCCGTACGCTGCGCAGGCGCCGCACCTGATCCAACGGCGGTTCGCCCGTGATCATTTCGTACAACACGCACCCCAGCGCGTACACGTCGCTCCGCCCGTCGCACGGCGCCTGGGCGGCCTGCTCGGGGCTCATGTAGCCCCGGGTGCCCACCGCGAAGCCGGACCCAGTGAGCCGCGGCCCCGCAGCGGCGCTGATGGCGCGCGCGATCCCGAAGTCCGCGACCACGGCGTGCCGCTCGGTGAGCAGAATGTTTTCGGGCTTCACGTCCCGGTGCACGACGCCGTGCTCGTGCGCGTAGCTCAAAGCGTCCGCCACCTCGCTGGCGATCTGGACCGCCGCGTCGAGTGGCAGCCGCCCCTCCCGTCGCAGGCGATCCCGCAGCGACTCGCCCTCGACGTACGGCATGATATAGTAGAGAAGACCGGCGGCGGTGCCGGAGTCGTGCAGCGTCAGGATGTGCGGGTGAGCGAGGCTGGCCGCGATCTGGATCTCGCCGAGGAAGCGCTCCGGGCCCAGGGTGGCGGCCAGTTCGGGCCGCAGTACCTTCACCGCGACGAAGCGACCGTGCTTTTCGTCCCGGGCGAGGTAGACCGTGGCCATCCCGCCGCGGCCGAGTTCACGCTCGATCGTGTACCGCCCGGCGAGGGCGGCTTGCAGGCGGGCCAGCGGATCGGCCACGGGTGAGTCCTGAGAGCGCCAGCCGCTGCATCATACGGGGCCGGATAGCGACCTGCCAGGGCAGGTCGTTCGCCCCTCGCTCCTATGCCTCGCCTCGTCCACACGCCGGTTCTCGTCGTACCGCTCGAGCGCCTCGACGCCTCGTGGGGAACACCTGAAGCAAATCGGCGCCTCTGTCGTATTAAGGGGAGCTGCTTCGTCGTACTCTGGAGGGGCCGAAACTGGTTCACCGTTTCCTGACAGCCGTCCCCCTTCTCCCGGCGTGATCGCGTTCGGCTAATTTTCGGGTCACTATGAAGCTCTCCGAGACCTCCATCCGTCGTCCGGTGCTGGCCAGCATGATCTCGGCCGCGCTGGTGCTGTTCGGCGTCATCGGGTACAACCGGTTGTCCGTGCGCGAGCTCCCGGACATCGACCCTCCCATCATTTCGGTATCGACCACGCTCCCCGGCGCCAACGCGCAGGTGGTGGAGACGGCGGTCACCGACGTGCTCGAGGAGGAGCTCTCGACCATCCAGGGGCTGCGCACGCTCACCAGCACCTCGCAGGAAGAGGTGTCGAACATCACCCTCGAGTTCAACCTGGACCGCCCCGTGGACGTGGCCGCGCAGGACGTGCGCGACAAGGTCTCTCGGGTGCGGGGGCGGCTCCCGGTAGACGTGCTCGAGCCCGTGATCGCGAAGCAGCAGGCCGACGCGCAACCATTCTTCTGGTTGGCCGTGAGCAGCCCGAACTACGACCTGATGCAGCTCTCCGACGTCGCCGACCGGCTGGTCAAGGCGCGGCTGCAGAGTCTCGCGGGTGTCGGCAGCGCCGGGGTGTACGGCGAGCGGCGCTTCGCAATGCGGGTGTGGGTGCAGCCTGCCCAGCTGTCGGCGCGGAACCTCACCGTCCAGGACGTGGAAAGCGCGATCACCGCGCGCAACGTCGAGATTCCCGCCGGCCGCATCGAATCGACGCAGCGGGAGTTCTCGGTCCGGTCCCTGGGCGAGCCGAAGACGCCGCAGGAGTTCGGCGAACTGGTGGTGGCGAGTCAGGGCGGGCAGGTCATCAAGCTCAAGGATGTGGCGACCGTCGAGCTCGGGCCGGAGGATAACCGCTCGATATTCCGCTTCGATGGAAATCCGGCGGTCGCCATCGGCGTCGTCCGGCAGTCCAAGGCGAACCTCATCGACGTGGCGCAGCGCATCCGCGAGGCTATTCCCGGCATCCAGCAGACGCTGCCCCCGGGCGTCAGGCTCCAAATCGCGTTCGATGGCTCCGTGTTCGTCACGCACTCGATCAACGACGCGCGTCTGACGCTCCTGATCGCGGCGATCCTCGTCGTGCTGATCATCTTCGTGTTCCTGCGGAACCTGCGGGCGACCGTGATTCCAGGGCTCGCGATCCCGACGTCGATCGTGGCGACGTTCGCGATCATGTACTTCCTGGGGTTCTCGATCAACAACTTCACGCTGCTCGCGCTCACGATCGCCATCGGCATTGTGGTCGACGACGCCATCATCGTGCTCGAGAACGCCTACCGGCACCAGGAGGAGCTGAACGAGGCGCCGGAGCAGGCCGCGGTGAACGGCACCAACGAGATCGGCTTCGCCGTGATCGCGACGACGATCGCGCTCGTGGCCGTGTTTACGCCGCTCGGGTTCCTGCGCGGCTCGACGGGACGCCTGTTGAGCGAGTTCGGGATCGCGGTCGCCGGGGCCGTGGTGATTTCCGGATTCGTGGCGCTCACGTTGACGCCGATGCTGTGCGCCAAGGTGCTGCGCGTGCCGCACGAGCACGGGGCGGTCTTCAAGATGTTGGAGCGAGGGTTCAACGCCGTCGCCGAGCGCTACGCGAAGCTGCTCGAGACGGCCCTCAGGCATCGGGGTATTGTGGCGGCCGGGACGGCCGTGACTGTGGCCCTGGCGGTCGTGTTGTACCGGAACCTCGAGCAGGAGCTCATTCCCGACGACGACCGTGGGTTCTTCCTGGTGGTGGCGTCGGCGCCCGAGGGCGCGTCGCTCGAATACACGGACGGCTACGTGCGCCAGATCGAGCAGATCATCGGCAAGACCCCGGGTGTCCAGGGGTACTTCACGATCATCGGCGGATTCACCGGAGGTGTCAACCAGTCGTTTGTCGGCGTCATCATGAAGGATTGGAGCGAGCGTCACAACACCGTCCAGCAGACGGTGGGCATGCTGTTCCCGCAGCTGTTCGGGATCGCGGGGGTGCGCGCGTTCCCGTACGCGCCGGGAGCGCTCGGCTTCAGCCAGCCGGTGCAGTTCGTGGTGCAGAATCCCGATTTCGCGCGACTCGCCCAGGCCATGGACACGCTCGTGCCGCAGGCGCGCGCCATCAAGGGCCTCACGAACGTGGACACCGACTTGCGCTTCAACAAGCCGGAGCTGCGCGTCACCTTCGACCGGGACCGGGCGGAAGACCTCGGGGTTCCCGTGCGCGACGTCGCGGCCGCCCTCCAGACGGTCCTCGGCGGCCGCCGGGTCAGCACGTTCACCCGCAACGACAAGCTGTACTACGTGATGGTGCAACTCGACCGC
>JAEHDT010000170.1 GCA_016880225.1 Gemmatimonadota bacterium
GCCGCGGCGCGGAGCGCCGCGAGCTCGTCGGCCCCCGACGTGTCGGGCCGGCCGGCGGGGGCCGCGACCGCCCCGTGGGCCAGCTGGGCCCGCAGACTGTCGAGCCGGAGCTTGAGGACGCGCACCTCCGCCGCGAGCGAGTCCACGCGGCGCTGGTCCGCGGGTTGCTGCGCCGACGCCCGCGTGGTCCCGAGCAGCAGGGCGAGCGCGGCAATCCCTGCAAGGCGATGTCGAGTCATGCTGAAGGATCTCCCGTTCCGTTGTGACGAGCGCATCCCGCGGCTGGGCGGGCGCGCGCGGTCGGCGGGCCGGCACGGCCGGCCGCCGTCCTGCTAGGAACGGGCGGTGGGCGGCGCTCGGGGTGGGGCGGTGCGGTACTCGGAGCGTCGGTGGGGCGCCACGGTGCCGTCGCGCGGCGGGCGCTCGACCGCGGGGACGCCCGCCGGGCGCGTGCATGCCTGCGGCGAGGTGACCTGAGAGCCGGCGTAGTGGCACAGCGCGCAGCGCAGGCTGTCGTGCAACGCGAGACACCCCGCCCCGTGCTGTGCTTCGATGTGCGCGGGGGCGGTGAGCCGCTCCGACGCGTGCGCCAGCGGCACGGCGCCGCCGAGAAGCCCCTGCAGCACCAGCAGCAGCGCCGCAAGGCGGCGGGTCCAGCGCGTGTGGGTCGGCGTCCGTGCGATCACGCCCTGCCTACGGTTGAGAGAAGCGAGCTGTTGGAGCGGCCGCCGCGTGCGTAGGCACGCAGCCGTCGCAGCATACGCCGGTCGTGGCGCACTGCATCGTCGCCCTTCGGCGTCTCGATAATCTTAATCACCGCGGCGAGCCGCGGGTCCCGCATGATGCGCCGGAACGGCTCGGGGCCGATCGTCCCTTCGCCGATCCACTGGTGGCGGTCCAGGTGCGAGCCAGCGGCCCCCTTCGAGTCGTTCAGGTGCAGGCACTTGAGGAGTGGGAGCCCGACTTGCCGGTCGAACCGCTCCCACACCGCCTCAAGCCCTGCGGCTACATCGTACCCCGCGGCGTGCAGATGAGCCGTGTCGAGGCAGAACGCCACCCGGGCCCGGTGGGAGGCCGGCATCGCGTCCCGCAGCGCCCCCAGCTCCTCGAAGCTGCTCCCGAGGGCGGTGCCCGCGCCGGCCGTTCCCTCGATCAGCACGCCGACGTCCCCCGGAACGCGCGTCAGGCACTCGGCGTAGGCGCGGGCGTTGCGCTCGAGCCCGGCGATCCGGTCGTCGATGTAATTCCCCGGATGGGACACGACCCAGGGGATCCCGAGCGCGCGACAGCGCTCCAGCTCGCCCACGAACGCCCCAATGCTCCTCGCGCGCAACGCCTCGTCGGGCGAGGCGAGGTTGATGAGATAGCTGTCGTGCGAAACGACGGCCCGGAGGCCGCTCGCCCGGACGCCCGAGCGAAACGCGGCGACCGCCCCAGCCTCCAGCACCGGCTCGCGCCACTGACTCGGCGTCTTCGTGAAGACCTGAATCGCCGTCGCGCCGATCGCGACGCCGCGGGCAGGCCCGAGCGCCACGCCGCCCTGGGTCGAGACGTGGGCACCGAGGAGCGGTCCCTCCGCGGAGGCCCGCCTCAGGTCCAGGGCTCCTCGGTGAATGCGAGCCGGGAGATGAGGGGCACGAAGCGCACGCCGCCGGCGCGCCGCTCGCGCAGGCCCGTTGGGCCCCGCTCCACAATGACCAGCTCCTGCGACGCGAGGTCACCGACCGGGATCACGAGGCGCCCGCCCGGCGCCAGCTGGTCGGTGAGCGGCGGCGGCACGCACGGCACCGCGGCGGTCACGATCACCCCCTGGAACGGCGCCCGCTCGGGCCAGCCGCCCGCGCCGTCGCCCAACCGGGTTTCGATGTTGTCGAGGCCGAGCCGGCGGAACCGCTCCTCGGCTTCGACCAGGAGGTCGGGCAGCCGCTCCACCGTGTACACGCGGAGCCCGAGGTGCGCGAGGATCGCGGTCTGATAGCCCGAGCCCGTCCCGATCTCGAGCACGCGATCGCCGCGCCGCAGCGACAGCGCGGCCGTCATCAGCGCCACGATCAACGGCTGGGAAATCGTCTGGCCGTTGCCGATCGGCAGCGGCGCGTCGTCGTAGGCCTGGCGCTCGAGGCGCGGCGGGAGGAACCACTCGCGCGGCAGCCACGCCATCGCGGCGAGCACGCGGCGGTCGCGGATGCCGCGGTTCACGAGCTGGCCCGTCACCATGCAGCGCCGCTGGCGGCGCGTGTCCGGCGCCGGTTGCCGTCCCATACGGTGAACTATAGCTTGACACCCTCCAACCTGCGGCCAGGCCCGTTGCCGGAACATCTCCAACACCGCATCCTCCTCGTCGGCGACCCGGGCGCCCGCCCCGATGGGCTGGAGCGCTTCCTGGTGCGCGGCGGTTTCCAGGTTACGGAAGCCGCGTATCCTCCCTCCGGTCCCGAGCGGGCGGAGTCGCAGCCTCCCGATCTCGTGGTCTTTTCAGTCGCCGCGAAGCAGGCGGGCTTGGCGGACTCGGTGCGCGACCTGGCGGCCGCCGCGCGCTTCGCCGGCGCTCCGGTGGTAGTGCTGCTGGCGGATGGGGGCGCCGATGCGGTGGCGGAAGCGCTCGAGGCGGGCGCCCGCGACGCCATGGCGAGCCCTGTCCACTTCGGCGAGCTGCGCGCCCGGATCGACGCCGATCTGCGCCTGCGGCACGAGCTGCACGAGGCGCGCGAAGCGCTGCGGACCCGCGACCTGCTGTTCGACATCTTCCAGGAAGTGTCGTCCGCCCTGCGCGCCGACGAGATCTTCCAGACGCTGGTGCGCCGGGTGGGTCATGCGTTCGGGTTGACCCATTGCTCGTTCGTGCTCACCGCGCCGGGCGAGGACAAGGGTCGCGTGGTGGCGGTGTACGAGAATCCCTCGATCCGCGACCTGCGGGTCGAGCTGGAGCGCTATCCGGAGATTCAGGAGGCGATCCGCACCGAGCGGCCCGTCCTGATCAACGACGTGCACGAGCACCCGCTGTTCGAATCGATCCGGCGGCGCTGGGCGCAGCAGCAGATCGAGGTCAACGTCCAGTCGGCCGTCGCCCTGCCGGTGTTCGTCCAGGGCCGGGCCGCCGGGGTCTTCTTCCTGCGAACGGTGCAGGGGGATCCGGAGCTTCGCGCGCACGACGTCGCGTTCGCCAACACGATCGCCCAGGCGGCGGCGCGGGTCCTCGAGAACGAGGAGCGCCGTGCGGCGATCTACCGCCGGCAGATCAACGCCGGCATCACCGACGTGCTCACGGGGTGCGCGAGCCTCGACGCCCTGGACCGGCGGCTGCGCGACGAATTCGAGCGCGCCCGACGCTACTCGCTGCGCTTCGCCCTGGTGGTAATCGACGTGGACAAGCTGCGCGAGGTCAACGAGCGTCTGGGGCAGCCGGCGGGCGACCGCGTGCTCGCCGAGATCGGCGCCATGATGCAGCGCGAGATCCGGGCGCCCGACTTCGTGGCGCGCTACGGCGGCGACGAGTTCGCGCTGGTGCTGCCGGAGACGGACGCCCAGGGGGGCCGGCAGTTCGTGGAGCGGCTGCGACAGGTGCTGGCGCGCCACACCTTCCCCGACCTGGGCCGGGGCGAGGTGCCCAGCCTGTCGGCGGGTGTGGTCGGATACCCGCACAGCGAGGTGCTCCGTCCGGAGGACCTGTTCACGCAGGTCGAGGCCGCGCTCGAGCGCGGCAAGAAGAGCGAGCCGACCCGCATCGGCGTGGCGTAGGGCCGGGGGGGGCGCCTCAATCGAGCGTCTTGTGGAAGCGGCGCACCGACGCCACGATCATCACGACGGCGAACCCGAGCAACACGGCCACCTGCGGCCACAGCGCTTCCAGTCCCACGCCCTTCAGCAGGATGCCGCGTAGCACCTTGAGGAAATGCGTGAGCGGCAGCGCCAGCCCGATCCACTGGAAGAAGAGCGGCATCGCCTGCCGCGGAAACATGAATCCCGAGAGCAGGATGTTTGGCAGCACGAAGAAGAAGGCCACCTGCATCGCCTGCTGCTGGGTGCGCACCAGCGTCGAGATGAACAGCCCGAACGAGAGACTCGCCACCACGAAGACGAGCGCGATCGCGTAGAGCAGCAAGACGTCCCCGGCGAGCGGCACGGCGAACACGAAGCGACCCAGCAGCAGCACGGCGGTCATTTGCACGAGACCAACGCCCACGTACGGCATGATCTTGCCGAGCATCAGCTCCGTCTTCGTGACGGGCGTGACGATGAGCTGCTCCAGCGTACCCCGCTCCCGCTCCCGCACGATCGCCATTGCGGTGATGAGCACCATCGTGATCGTGAGGATCACGCCAACCAGCCCGGGCACGATGTAGTTCGGGCTGCGGAGCCCGGGGTTGTAGCGGGGCCGAACCCGCGCTTCGAGCGGCACGACGCTGCGCCCCGCGGCGCGCGTCAGGAGTGCCAAGTTCCGGACTTCGGCCACGCCAGCGGCGGCGCCGATCGCGGCCTGCGAGGCGAGGGGGTCGGCGGCGTCCACGATCACCTGGATGCGGGCCGTCGTGCCGCGGGCCAGCCGGCGGGGGAAGTCGTAGGGGATCACGATTCCGGCCTGGGCCTCGCCGCGGTCGATGGCGCGGTCCAGTGCCGGTCGGTCGTTCACGTGGGCCACGATGCGGAAGTTGCCGGTGTTCTGGAACGCGGCGACGATGTCCCGGCTCTCGGGCGTGCGCGATTGGTCGAGCACCACCGTGGGGAGGTTGCGCACGTCCGTCTGGATCGCGTAGCCGAACAGCAGCAGCTGCACGACGGGAAGGCCGACCATGATTCCGAGCGTGAGCCGGTCGCGCCGCATCTGGATGAATTCCTTCCGCACCATCGGCCCGAGATGCGGCATCATCGCTCGTCACGCTCCTGGAGGATGATGAATGCGTCTTCGAGGGTCCGCCCGCCGACGGCCGCGGCCACCTCCGCCGGCGTGCCCAGCGCGATCAGCCGACCACCGCTCATCATCGCGAGGCGCTGGCAGCGCTCCGCCTCGTCCATGTAGTGCGTGGTCACGAGCACCGTCGTTCCCTGGGCCGCGAGGTCGTGGATGGCGCGCCAGAAGCTGCGGCGCGCGGCGGGATCGACGCCGGCCGTCGGCTCGTCCAGGAACAGAACGGTCGGCTCGTGCAGCAACGCGCAGCCCAGGGCAAGCCGCTGCTTCCAGCCGCCCGAGAGCTCGGCGGCGAGCTGCCGCAGCCGGTTGCCGACGCCGACGAACGACACTACCGCCGCCACCCGGCGGCGGCGCGCGTCTCCCTTCAGCTCGTAGATGCCGGCGTAGAAGTTGAGGTTCTCGCTGACGGTGAGGTCTTCGTACAGCCCGAACTTCTGCGACATGTAGCCGATGCGCTGGCGGATTTGCTCGGGCGCGACGGTTACGTCGATCCCCGCGACCGTCGCCGACCCCGCCGACGGCTCGAGCAAGCCGCACAGCATGCGGATCGTGGTCGTCTTGCCTGAGCCGTTGGGACCGAGCAGCCCGAAAACCTCGCCCTTCTCGATGCGGATCGTGAGATCCTGGACGGCGGTGAGCGCACCGAAGCGGCGCGTCAGGCCGCGCGTCTCGACGCTCGGCTGGATCACGGCTGCAGCGGGATCTCCACCGTGACCGGCATTCCCGCTTTGACGCGACCACCGGCATCGGCCCCGTCGAGCTCCACCTTGATCCCGAACACGAGGTCCGCCCGCTCGCGCTCGGTGAGGGCCGCCCGCGGCGTGAACTCGGCGCGGGGCGAGATATCCACGATGCGACCCGGCAACGCGCCGACGGTGCCGTCGAGCCGCACGGCCACGGCGGCCCCCAGCTTTACCCGGGCGACGTCGCGGTCGCCCACGTACGCGCGGATCCAGGGGCGGCGTACCACGCCGAGCGAAACCACGGGCGTGCCCGCCGCCAGGGCCTCGCCCGCGTCGGCGAAGCGCGTCAGCACGATCCCGTCCTCGGGCGCGAGGATGGTCAACTGATCGCGGATCGCCACGGTGGCGGCGAGGGCCGCGCCGGCCGCGGTCGACTCGCTCGCAGC
>JAEHDT010000171.1 GCA_016880225.1 Gemmatimonadota bacterium
GAACCAGATGGCCAGGGCGGCAACGAAGAGCGCCACGAACGTGGCGCCCGACAACCGAGACGGAGGTGGCGGCGGCCCGGCGTTCAGCGCTGGTGCTCGGGGGGCGGGGGGGGGCGCCTCGTCGTCGTCGACCAGCTCGGCCTCCGTCGCGCCCTTGCCGAGCTGCTTCGAGTCGCCGGAGGACCCGGCTGGGAGCAGCCCGAGCTTGCGCTTCAGATCGAGCAGCTGCTGATCGGCGTCCGCCTTCACCTCCAGGCTCTGGAACTGCTTGACGAGCGTGTCGCCGGACAGGTCCTCGTTGACCTCCGCCGCGGCGATCAGCTTACGCTCCTCGTGCTCGATCTGTTCGGTCATACGCTCGAACGTCTCGAACACGCTCTTGTCGCCGATCGACGACATCGTTTCCTGAATGCGCTTGTGCGCCTCAGCGCGCTTCTGACGCGCGATCAGGATGTTCTTCTTGCGCTTGGCTTCCTCGATACGGTCGTTCAGCTGGCGCAGGGAGAGCTTGAGCTTCTCGGTCTCCTCGCGGTGCTTGACCCACGTCTCGTGCAGCGCCACCGCGCCCTGGGCGTGCTCGTTGTGACGGAGCAGCGCCTGCTTGGCGAGGTCGTCGCGCCCCTCCTGCACGGCCAGCACGGCGCGGCGCTCCCAGTCCTCGGCGCTCTTCTTCTCCTGGTCCACCTGCGCCGCCAGGCGCTTCTCGTCCGCGATGGCCGACGCCACCTGCTGCTTGGCCTTCGCCAGCTGACTGCGCATGTCCACGATCAGCTGGTTCAGCATCTTTTCCGGATTCTCGGCGCGGTTGATCAGGTCGTTGATGTTCGACCGGATGAGCGTCGAGAGACGGTCAAAGATTCCCATGAGACTCCTCGATGTCCTGGCGGGCCGTTACTGCCCCGCGCCCAACTTCCGCTCCCGCCGCTCGGCGAGCATGCGCTCGGCGAAATCTAAACGCTCGGCCAGCTCCGAGACCTGTCCCTGCAACTGCGACACCTGCTGCTCCAGCGCGGCGACGCGCTGCGGGTCCTCCACGGCGACCCCCCAGCGATGGGCCGAACGCTGCCGGATCCGCTCGGCCAGCGCCTCTCCAACGGGGCTCCGGAAGATCGCCCGCACCGCCGCCGTGCACGCCATCACCACCACGACGACGACGATGATGGGCACGATCTCGTTGAACACATGGTTCGGGTCGAGCACCGGAGGGTACGGCGGCAGAGGCGTCTGCATCAGGTGAGCTTTCCAGCCTCTCCGTCCCGCGGTTTCGCCAGCAAGCGCTCCGCAAAATCTACCCGCTCAGCGAGTTCCGCCACTTCCCGCCGCAGCTCATCGACCGCGGCGAAAACCTCCCCGTGCCCATCGCCCGCCCGCGCCGCCTCGCTCTGCGCCTTGAGCTTGGCGGTGTACACCTTGCCCACCGTCAGGGCAATCATCCATCCAAAGAAACCCCCGATCGCGACGATGGGGATCAGCACCTCCAACGTGGCGGGATTCATCAGCTCCCCGGTGGCGCAAGGCGGGCCGCATCCCGCTTCTGTGCCAGCAGCCGCTCCGCGAAGTCCAACCGCTCGGCCAGCTCCCCCACTTCGCGCCGCACGGCCTCGAGTTCCTGTTCGACCGCTTCCTTATGATCGGCCAGCGCCGCCCGCAGCTCGCCGGCGTCGGCGGCCTTGCCGCGGATCCGCTCGGCGAGAGCCTTGCCGATCGGCGAGATGGCCAGCAGGAACAGCGTGCCGCCGCCGAAGATGAACGTGATGGCGAGGACGCCTTCAATGTCCATGTTCAGCGCGGCGGCGCGAGCCGATCGGCGTCGCGCTCCTTCGCCAGGAGACGCTCCGTGAAGTCGAGCCGATCCTCGGCCTCGCTCAGCCGGCGCTTGAGCTCGTCGAGCTCCGCGAGCAGCCGCTCCGTATCACCCCCGAGCACGACGCCGTGCTTGGCGGCCTTCATGGCCATCCATTGCTCATCCGTCTTCGACCAGCCGCGAATCCACTCCGCGAGCGCCCTCCCGACGGGACCCGTAAGCACGACGGTCGCGCCGATGACGAGCGCCAGGCCGATTACCCCGAAGGCGGGTGCGAGCTCTCCCATGCGACGGCTTCCTCCTCCTCGTGAACTTACCGAGCTAGTCGCTGACCGCCAGCACCTTGCGGAGGAACTGGCCCGTAAACGAGCCCCGCGAGCGCGCCACGTCCTCCGGCGCCCCGGCGGCGACCACGGTCCCACCCGCCGCACCGCCCTCCGGCCCGAGATCCACGACCCAGTCGGCGGTCTTCACGACGTCGAGGTTGTGCTCGATCACGATCACCGTGTTCCCCTTGTCCACCAGCCGGTGCAGCACCTCGAGCAGCAGACGCACGTCCTCGAAATGCAGGCCGGTCGTCGGCTCGTCCAGGATGTAGAGGGTACGGCCCGTGTCGCGCTTGGCCAGCTCGGTGGAGAGCTTGACCCGCTGCGCTTCGCCGCCCGACAGCGTGGTCGCCGACTGGCCGAGGTGGATGTAACCCAACCCTACGTCGTTCAGGAGCTCCAGTTTCGTGCGGATGCGCGGCTGGTTCTCGAAAAAATCCAGTGCGTCGGCCACCGACATGTCGAGCACGTCGGCGATCGACCTTCCTTTGTAGCGCACTTCGAGCGTCTCGCGGTTGTAGCGCCGTCCCTTGCAGACCTCGCACGGCACGTACACGTCTGGCAGGAAGTGCATCTCGACCTTCACCAGGCCGTCGCCTTGGCACGCCTCGCACCGCCCGCCCTTCACATTGAAGGAGAAACGGCCGGGGCCGTAGCCCCGGATCTTGGACTCGGGGAGATAGGTGTACAGCTCCCGGATCGGCGTGAATAGCCCCGTGTACGTGGCCGGGTTGGAGCGGGGGGTGCGCCCGATCGGGCTCTGGTCGATGTCGATGACCTTGTCGATCAGGTCGAGGCCCTCGATCCGGTCGTGCGCGCCGGGCATCACCTTGGCACGGTAGAAGTGACGGGCCAGCGCGCGGTACAGGATGTCGGTCACGAGCGTGGACTTGCCGGAGCCGGAAACGCCCGTCACGGCCACGAACAGGCCCAGGGGGAACGGGACCGTGAGGTCGCGCAGGTTGTGCTGCCTGGCCCCCACGACGGCGAGCCGGCGCGCCGGGTCCGGGGTCCGCCGGCGGGGCGGCACGGGTATGCGCAGCTCGCCCCGCAGGTAGCGCCCCGTGAGGGAGTCGGGGTGTTCGAGCACCGCTTTCACGGACCCTGCCGCCACGACCTGGCCGCCGTGCCGGCCGGCGCCGGGCCCCAAGTCGAGCACGTGGTCCGCAGCGCGGATCGTCTCCTCGTCGTGCTCCACCACCAGCACCGTGTTGCCGAGGTCGCGCAACTCCTTGAGCGTGGCGAGCAGCCGCCCGTTGTCGCGCTGATGCAGGCCGATCGACGGCTCGTCGAGGATGTAGAGCACGCCGACGAGGCGGCTGCCGATCTGCGTCGCCAGCCGGATGCGCTGGGCCTCGCCCCCGGAGAGCGAGTCCGCCGCGCGGCCGAGCGTCAGGTATTCGAGACCGACGTCGCGCAGGAACCGCAGCCGGTCGTTCACTTCCTTGAGGATCGGCCGGGCGATCTCCGGATCGAGTCCGGGCCGCCCGTTGCCGCGAAGCGGGACGCTCTCGAAGAACGCGAGCGCGTCGGTCACGGGGAGATCCACGACGTCCCCGATGCTCTTGCCGTGGAGGCGGACCGCCAGGCTTTCAGGCTTGAGCCGCTTGCCGCCGCACGCGGGGCACGGCTGCTCGACCATGAATTCTTCCAGCTGCTCCCGCACGCTGTCGGACGCGGTCTCGCGGTAGCGGCGCTCGATGTGCTTCAGCACGCCGTCCCAGCCGGACTCGTACTCGCCGTGCCAGCGCTCGCTGTCGTAGTGGAACGTGAGTTTTCTTCCCTGTGCCCCCGACAGGACGACCTTCTTCACGACGGCCGGCAGGTCCTTCCACGGGCTGTCCAGGTCGAACTGGAACGCGCGGGCCAGGCTCGGCAGGATCACCTTGCGCACGTAGCCCGAGGGCTCGCCCCAGGGGAGGATGACACCCTCGAGGATGGAGAGGCTCGAGTCACCGAGCACCAAGTCAGGACTCACTTCGCGCCGGACGCCGAGCCCCGAGCATTCGGGACAGGCCCCGAACGGCGAGTTGAACGAGAACTGGCGCGGTTCGAGCTCGGGCAGCGACAGCCCGCACTTGGGACACGCGTAGCGCTCGGAGAAGAGCGTCGCCTTGGCTCCGTGAGCGATCTCCACCGTTCCGTCCGCCGCCTTGAGCGCCGTTTCGATCGAGTCGGCGAGCCGCGCGCGATCGGTGCGGCGCACCACGAGCCGGTCCACCACGACCGCAATGTCGTGGTTCTGGCGGCGGTTGAGCTTCGGTACCTGCGCCAGGTCGTACGTTTCGCCATCCACGCGGACGCGCACGAACCCCTGTTTGCGCGCCGCCTCGAAGACGTCGCGGAACTCACCCTTGCGGCCGCGTACCAGCGGCGCGAGCACCTCGAGCTTCGTCCCCTCGGGCCAGGCGAGCACGAGGTCGGTGATCTGCGAGGCGCTCTGCCGCTCGATCGGCGAGCCGTCCTTGGGGCAGTGCGGCGTGCCGAGCCGCGCCCACAGGAGGCGCAGATAGTCGTACACCTCGGTGATCGTGCCGACCGTGGAGCGCGGATTGTGGCCGGCCGACTTCTGCTCGATCGAGATGGCGGGCGAGAGCCCCTCGATCGCGTCCACATCCGGCTTCTCCATGAGGCCGAGAAACTGGCGGGCGTAGGCAGAGAGCGACTCGACGTAGCGGCGCTGCCCCTCGGCATAGATCGTGTCGAACGCGAGCGATGACTTGCCGGACCCCGACAGCCCCGTGATGACGGTGAGGCTGTCGCGTGGGATCTCGACGGTGATGTCCTTGAGATTGTGCTCGCGGGCGCCGCGGACGATGAGCGAATCGCTGGACATAGACTCGTAGCCTAGACAGCAACCGGTTCCCCGGTCAACTCTCCAGGGCCGGAGTCGTAGAGGGCGGTAGAGGGCGGTAGGTACCCCGGCTTCAGCCTGCCTACCTCTACCACCCTCCACCGTCCCTGCCGCCCTCCACCGCCGCTTCCCTTGCCTAACTCGGCCCCCTTTCCTACGTTAGCCTCCCCATGGCCTCGACCCCGCTGGTGGTGCTGACGACGCTCGCGACCGAGGCCGATGCGCGGGCTTTCGTCACCGCCCTGGTCGAAGCTCGCGTAGTAGCTTGCGGCACGCTCGTTCCCGGCCGCTCGATCTACCGCTGGGCGGGCGAGTTGACCGAGGAGGCCGAGGTGGTGGTCCTGCTCAAGACCGACGAGGCGAAGTGGGATGCGCTGTGCGCCGCGGTGCGGGAGCGTCATCCGTACCAGGTGCCGGAGCTGCTCGCGCTGCCGGTGGAGCGAGGTCTCGACCGGTACCTCTCCTGGCTCACGGGCGAGGTGGCCGGGTGATCCGCAAACGGGAGCCGCGGTGGCAATCGGCCGCCGAGCGCGCCCGGGTGGCCGAGGAGCTGATCGAGGAAGCGGAATCGCTGACCGAGACCAGCACCATCGCCTCGCCCGCGGACGTGGCCCGCGCGGGCTTGCCTCCGCCGATCACGGCCGAGCTCCCGGCGCCGTCGCCGCCCGCCGCACCTCCCGCGGCGGCGCCCGACGCGCCCGCCACGCTCACGCTCGACGACGCGCTCACGGCGGACCCGGACAACGTCGCGTTGCTGGTCGAGCGGGCCGAGCGGCTCGCCGCCGGGGGCCACTACTCCGCCGCGCGGCGCGACTACGAGCACGCCTTGCGGCTGGAGCCGGCGCACGGCGCGGCCCTGACTGGCCTCGGGCTGGTGCTGTCGCGCAAGGGACTGTGGCATGAGGCCGTGCCGCGACTGCGCCATGCCTCGGAGGTCGACCCCGGCCGGGCCGCGGCGTGGTACTACCTGGGCGAGGCGTTGAACCACTTGGACGACCTGAGCGGCGCGCTCGCCGCCTACGAGCGCGCCGTGGAGCTCGAACCCCGCAACGCCAAGGCGCTCTACCGCCTCGGGATTGTGCTCGACCGGCTCAATCGCCCGGACGAGGCGACGCCGATGTACCGCCGCTCGCGGGAGTCTGCGGGCAGGTGATTCGCGTGGTCGTGGACGACCTAGCGTTTCTCGCGGCCGAGGCGCTGGTGCGTCCCGCCACCACCCGACTCGATTCGACCACACCGGCGGTGCGGCGTCTCGAGACAGTAGGTGGGCCGGAGTTCACGGGCCACTTGCGGCTCCAGAAGGAGCTCGCGGTAGGCGCGGCCGTGGTGACGGCCGCCGGCGGAGACCTGCCGGCCGAATTCATCATCCACGCCGTCATTCAGAGCGATACCGAGCCGGTGAGCCGCGATGGGGTGGCCCGCGCCTGGCGCTCGACGTTGCAGCAGGCGCAGGAGTGGGAATTCACGAGCCTGAGCGTGCCGCCGCTCGGGACCGGGGCCGGCAACCTCTCGGCCGAGGACGCGGCCGACATCATGGTGCCGATCCTCCGCGCGCATCTCGGGAACGCCGCCTTCCCCGCCAACGTATCCATCGTCGTGGAGACGGCCGCCGAGCGGGACGCGTTCGAAGCCGCGTTGCGCAAGAGCGGCGCGGCCGAGTCATGACGCGTCGGGGTTGGGCGATCGCCATCCTGGGTGCGTGGGCCGCGTCGCTCGGCTGGCTGGTGAAGCGCCAGGTGTTCCGCCCGGCCGGGGCGCGGCTCGCCGAAGCCGCGCTGAGCGTGCCGCCGGGTGCGGTGTACTACCGCCTCGACGTCGCCGGCCAGCAGGTCGGTTTCGCCTCGTCCACGATCGACACCGTCGGCACCACCGTTCAAGTGACAGATGTGCTCGTGTTGCACGTCCCCGCGCTCGGCGTCCTGCATCGGACCGTTGCCCTGAGCCGCGCCACGCTGTCGCGGGCGCTCCGCCTCGAGCGGGTGGACGTGAAGTTCGACGGCGACCTGGGACAATTCACCGCCCGGGGAATCGTGACGGGCGACACCGTGCTGATGCTCACGCTCGCGGGCGGCGCCGATTCCGGTACTGCGCGGCTGCGGCTGGAGCGTCCGGTCGTCCTCCCCAGCGTCGTGCCGCTGCGCCTCGCCTTCGGCGGCGAGCTCAAGCCGGGACGCACCTATTCGCTCGCGGCGTTCGACCCGATGCTGCTGGCGCAGCGCGCGGTGCACGTCACGGTGGCGGCGGAGTCCACGCTCGTGGTGCCCGACAGCGCCGTGTACGACTCGACGGCGATGGCCTGGACGCCGGCGCACTTCGACACCGTGCGCGCCTTCCGGATCGAGGAGGCATGGGGTGGCACGAAGACGCGCGCCTGGATCGACGCGCAAGGCCACATCGTGCGCGCCGAGGGCCCGGCCGGCTTCACGATGGCGCGCTCGGCGTTCGAACTCGCCTATGTGAACTTCCGGCATCGCGACACAGTGCGGGTGGCCCGGGCGAGCGCCACACCGCGCCCCGGTGACGTCGTGCCGACGACCGTCATCGCCGCGCACGCAACGTTTCGCCCCAAAGCCATTCCGCTGCTGCGCCTCCGCATCTCCGGTACGGAGCC
>JAEHDT010000172.1 GCA_016880225.1 Gemmatimonadota bacterium
CCTCGCACCCGCCGGGAGGGGTGCTTGGGCGCCGACCTGGCACGCCGCGCCGCGCGATCTCGACCGGCCGTGGTGGCCGGTCGCGGTTGCGTTCGCTTCGCTCCTCGAGCGCCCAGGCGCATATCCCCTTGGCATCTGCCCCGACTGCTCGTGGCTGTTCCTCGATCAGAGCCGCAACCGCTCTCGCCGCTGGTGCTCGTCGGGCGATTGCGGCAATCGCGCCCGCGGCCGGCGGTTCCGGGCCCGATCCGCGGCGCGATGACCGTGCTCGGCGCAGTCTGCCTTCTGGCGCTGGCCCCTGCCACCGTCGCGGACAGCGGGCGCTTCACGCTCTACAAACTCCAGCACGACGTGGGCGCCGAGACGTACTCGTGGGTATCGGCAGGCGGAGGCCGCACGCTCACGACGCAGTGGGCGTTCCGCTATCTCGGCAGCGACGTCCGCCTCGAGGCGACGCTCGAAACGACAGCGGACGGGAGGCCGCTGCGTCTCCGCTCGTGCGGTCAGACCTCGACGCTGACCGACGTCGATCTGGATGTGGAGCTCGACGGCGCGCGAGCGACCGTGCGTGACCGCGGCCGTACCCGACCCGCCCCGGCCTCCGGGGATCTGTTTCCTATCCACCACTACCCGCCCGTCGCCCTCGAAGAGGCGCTGTTTCGCTACTGGTTGGCGCGCGGGAGCGGGGCCGCCGTGCGCCTGGTGCCGGACGGGGCCGTCTCGTTCGAGCTCCGCGGCCGCGACACTCTGGCGCACGCTTCAGGGCGTGTCGTCGCCCGGCGCTATTCCGTGAGCGGCCTCCTGTGGGGGCGGCAGTCCATGTGGGCCACGGATGAGGGGCGGGTCATCGCCGTGGTCAACGGGGACGCCGAGCTGGACCGGTTCGAGGCCGTGCGCCAGGGATTCGAGGGCGACCTCGCGACGTTCGTAGGGGGGGCGGTGCGCGACGGCCTCGAGGATCTGTACGCGCTCGCGCGCGACGTGCGGCCGGTCCACGAAGGTGACTACGCGATCGTCGGGGCGCGGCTGATCGACGGCACCGGCGCGCCGGCAGTCGACGACGCCACGGTCGTGGTCCGTGACGGGCGGATCGCGGGCGCCGGCGCGCGAGCCTCGGTCGCGATCCCGAAGGGCATCGCCGTGGTGGACGCCCGCGGGAAGACGATGATTCCCGGCCTGTGGGACATGCACGTGCACTTCGAGCAGGTCGAATGGCCCGCCGCCCAGCTCGCCGCCGGGGTCACGACGGCACGGGATGTCGGCAACGAGCTGGAGCTCGCCGTGGCGCTGCGCGATGCCATCCGCGACGGTCGGGCTCTCGGGCCGCGGATGCTCCTGGCCGGCCTTGTGGATGGCGCTCCAGACGGGCTCGGCGTGCAGCTCGCCGGGACGCCCGACGAGGCGCGCGCGATGGTTCGCCGCTACCACGACGCCGGATTCCAGCAGATCAAGGTCTACCAGTCCGTGCCGCCGGCGTTGGTGAGCGTGATCGCCGCGGAGGCGCACCGGCTGGGCATGACGGTGACGGGGCACGTGCCGACCGGCATGGACGCCTTCCAGTTCGTCGAGGCCGGGGCGGATCAGATCAACCACGTGGGGTTCGTGCTGGCGGTCATGACGCCCCCGCCCGCGCCGGGCCAACCGAGGTCCCCCGTGGACCTGACCTCGGGCGAGGCGCAACGGGCGATCGCATTCCTCCGCGAGCACGGCACGGTGCTCGACCCCACGCTGGCGCGCAGCGAAGAGAACGTTCATCCCAAAGACTCGCTGTTCTCGGTGTACGAGCCGGGCGCCGCCAAGGCGCCTCCTGAGCTGGCGGAGGTGCTCAATGCGAGCGGTTCGCCGGGCGAGACCGCCGGGCGGCGGATGGCGGCTCTGGCGCGAGGGCTGCCGATCGTTAATGCCCTGCGGGAGGCCGGTGTGCCGATCGTCGCCGGGACGGATCTCGTCGTGCCCGGGCACAGCATCGCCCGCGAGCTGGAGCTCGAAGTGCGAGGCGGGTTCACGCCGATGCAGGCGCTTCAGGCCGCGACCATCGTCGCCGCGCGCGCGATGGGGCTGGAGCGCGAATCGGGCACGCTAGAGCCCGGGAAGCGAGCCGATCTGGTGCTCCTGGACGGCGATCCGCTGGCGAGCATCAGCGCTGTGCGTCGCGTCAACGCGGTGGTGACGGGCGGCAGGATGTATCTCCCGGCGCCGCTGTGGCGTGCGGCGGGGTTTGTGCCGTGAAGGCGCTCGTCACGGCGGATGACTAGAGCGACGCCGTCTCCTCGGCCCTGGGGACGGCCGGAGCGTAACCGCCTCTTGATATGGGTCGGAGTCGCTTTCTTCGCGCCCGTCGCCGTCGTCCTGATGCTGCATCTCCCCGTCGAACCGCAAGGCTCCGTCATCACCCTGCAGAGCGAGTTGCCGGTGAGAGCCATCCGGACCTGCTTGGTCCTCATGGCGACCTGGATCGTGGCCCGCATGGAGAGACGCCCCCTCGACGATTACGGCATTCCTCTGCGCCAGGCGTTCGGCCGGCGATCGTGGGAAGGTGCCGTCTGGGGCTTCGGTATGCTCTCCGTCGTCCTCCTGGTGCTTCACGTGTCGGGTCATTTTCGAATCGACTCCGTGGCTCTTGCACGAGGCGCGGCTGTCCGATACGGGTTTGGCTGGGCCCTCGTATTTCTCGCGGTCGCGATGACCGAGGAGTTCACCTATCGCGGCTACCTTCTCTTCGCGTTTTCCAGACGCCTACGCTTCTGGCGGGCCGCGACGATCCTGTCCCTCATATTTGGCGCGGCCCATCTCGGCAATCCCGGAGAAACCGTGCTCGGGATTCTCCACGTCGTACTGACCGGCATGGTGTTCTGCTTGACCATCCGTCGCACCGGGACTCTCTGGTTCGCCATCGGCTACCATGCGGCTTGGGACTGGGCGGAGACTTTCTTCTACGGCACGCCGGACAGCGGTCTGGTGGGCGTCGGTCGGTTCCTGAACACGTCCGCTCGAGGCCCGGATTGGCTCTCTGGAGGTTCGGCTGGACCCGAGGGGAGCGTCATCGCGATCATCGCGCTCCTCCTCCTTGCCCTACTGATCAGTGTTCGATTCCCGAACACCACCTATCCGGACTATCCCGCCTAGCGCGCTCACGGTGCATACGGCCGGGCGAAGGCGCCATCCCACGTGGCGAGCGCCCGCTTGGCGTGCATGGCGCTATCCGCGAGCCCCAGGTGCGTGAACAGCGGAAGGATCGAGCCGGGCGGCAGGGTCACGCCGGTGAGGTCCAAGTCATAGAACGTGAGCTGAAAGACGGCCCGGGCGTGTGCCGCGTCGAGCAACGCGAGCTGCCGGGTGATGTAGCGCGCCTGCACGGCGGGTGACGAGACGACCGAGCCCACGGTGATCGAGGGCCACCCACCCTCCACGACCAGCACGGGCAAGAACGTGCCCGCGACGAGCCTGCTGTAGTAGTTGATCGGGAGATCCTCCGGCACCGCGAACCCTCCCAGGTAGGGATAGCTCGACAGCCCGATCGCCTGCACGAACGGGAAATCCCTCAGGTCCTGCGCGATTCCCTGATCCGCGCCGCCCGGCGTGAGACGGCCCCACGCGGTCTCGACCTGCACGCTCACGTAGAGCTGCGACGGGAGGGCCGAGTCACGGATCTGCGACGCCACGGCGTTGGCCATGACGACCAGGGCCTGGTAGACGGAGTCCGGTGCGGCGGCCTTGATGAGATTCGTTTCCGCGACGAGGCCCAGGTACTCGGGCCGCAGCTTGTCGGCCACCGCGTACACCCATTCACGGTAGAGCCGCTGCACCAGCGTGTCGGTGACGCTCCTGCCGAGGGTGACGAGCTCCGGTGCCTCGGCGGCGCGGTTCAAGCCGTCGGTTGCGTCCACGGTGAACACGAGCGCCAGCCCCTTTGCGCGGAAATAACTCGCGAGGGGAACCTGCACGTCGTCCACCGCCACGGCCGGCGCGACGCCGCCCAGCATGGCCGCCCAGGGCGGCGAGGCGTGGATGATCGCGGCATCCGCCCGTTGCGCCCAGAGGTTGATCGCCGGCACCACGATCGCGGCATCCATGCGTGGGGGGATGGCCGAGAAGCCCATCAGGAACGGGCGGGGGCGGGGCGCGGGACCGGCCCCGTCCCCGCAGCCGAGGATGCCGACCGCAAGCAACGCTGTTGAGACGAACCGGACCCCGCCGCTCATGCGACGACGGGCCGGGGGGCGTGCTCGCGCAGGTGCGCGAACAGGTCCAGGCCCGTCTTGAGGACGACGAGCAGAGCCAGCGCGACGAGCGGCGATCCGACGAGCTGCACGAGGAATCCGCCGCCCAGGATCACCACGTGCAGCACCATCACCCGGCCGTAGGGCCGGAACATCAGGGCCGGTACGAGCGCCGTCTTGTACTGACCGGCGCCGATATAGTTGAAGGCGAACGAGACGGTGTGGCTCAACGCGAGCCCCCACACGGCGGGGCTGATTCCCGCCGCCTGGATCTGATGGAGGAACGTGGCGGGGCCGGGGAATCCCCGGACGTGGACGCCGCCGAACAGCTGGAGCACGAAGATCCCGTGCACCAGGACGAACATCCCGTAGTGGAACGTAAAGAACGGGATCATGAACAGCTTCACGGCCCACATCGCCGCGATCTGCGGCGTAGCGGCGAGCATCCGCAGGATGTTGAGCAGGCCGACGATCACGTTCTCGGCCCAGAAGACGAGCAGCGTGGCGAACACGGTCCAGCCGAAGAACAACACGCCCGCGAGCGGGACGAGGTTCGCGGCCACGAGGACGACGCCGCTCGGCGTGAGACGCAGGGCGGGACGAGGGGGAACGGTCACGGTTGCGGTCATAGCGCCACAACTATGCGATGCGGCCGCAGCCCCGCCAAGCCCGGACTTGCCGGCTCCCGCGCCGCCGCGTAGCTTGCCGTTCCATGCGTTCCCACGGCGCGCCGTCCCTCGGGTGTTGTCGCTCATCGCGATGCTGTCGTGAGCGGAAGCGGTCGATCATGCCGTAAGGCGCTGAGGCGCACGGGAGCGAAGCGATCGGCCGCGACTCCTCGCGAGGTGTCGCGGCCGATCTGCGTTCAGGAGGAGCGGTGGGTGAGTCGACCAGTCGCATCGCGGTGGTGGGGTTGTCGGGGAGCCCGTCGGCGGCATCCAAGTCGCGGGGGCTAGTGGAACACGCGCTAGCGGAGCTCGCCGGCCGTGGCGCCGCGACCGAGCTGGTTGATCTCGCGACGCTGCCCGCCGACGCGCTGCTCGGCCGCGGGACCGCACCGGCCCTGACGGCGGCGCTCGCCGCGGTCGCGCGGGCGCGCATCGTGGTGGCGGGGACGCCGGTGTACCGGGCGACCTACAGCGGCTTGTTGAAGGTGTTCGTCGACCTGCTGCCGCAGGACGGCCTGGTGGGGAAGATCGGCGTGCCGCTCGTGACCGGGCACGCGGCGGCCCACGCCCTGTCGCTCGATCACGGGATGCGGCCGCTGTTCGCGAGCCTGGGCGCGACGGTGGTCGCGAGCGGCGTGTATGCGACGAGCGCGCAGTTTCGGGACGGTGCGCCCGGCCCGGAAGTGCTCCAGGCGGTGGAGCGCGCGGTGCTTGAGGCGCTGGCGCTCGCCAGCGCGACGGCGAACTAAAGGAGCGCACGACGAGATGACTGCAACGCGCGAGCGGCCGATCGCCATCTACTACGAGCATCCCGACTGGTTTCGGCCGCTGTTCCAAGAGCTCGACCGCCGCTCGCTGCCGTACGTGCGGCTCAATGCGGCGAGCCACCGCTTCGATGCGGGGGACGGGCGGCCGCCCTACTCCCTCGTGTTCAACCGGATGAGCCCATCGGCGTACCTGCGGGGAGCGGGGAACGCGATCTTCTTCACGCTGCACTACCTCGCGTACTTGAAGCGGCACGGGGTGCGCGTGATCAACGGGTACGACGCCTATGTGACGGAGACGTCCAAGGCGTTGCAGCTGGCGTTGCTCGAGGGGCTGGGGCTGCCGTATCCGCGCGCCCGGGTGATCAATCATCCGGCCGAAGCGGCCGAAGCCGCGCGCGGCCTCACCTTCCCCGTGGTGCTGAAGCCCAACATCGGCGGGTCGGGCGCGGGGGTGCGGCGGTTCGAGACCCCGGAGCAGGTGGCGCGGGCGGCCGAGGAGGGCGCGCTCGACCTGGGGATCGATCACACGGCCCTGATCCAGGAGTACATCCCGGCCGCCGACGGACGCATCGTGCGCGTCGAGGTGTTGGGCGGCCGCTTCCTCTACGCCATCCGGATCTACACCTCCGGGGAGAGCTTCAACCTTTGTCCGGCGGACGTGTGCCAGACGGTGGGTGGGGCGGAGCTGGCGCGCGCGGCGTGCCCCGTGGACGCCCCCAAGAACAACCTGCGGGTGGAGGGCTACACGCCGCCGCCCGAAATCGTCGCGCAGGTGGAAGGCATCATGCGCGCGGCGCACATCGATGTGGGCGGTGTGGAGTACATGATCGACGAGCGGGACGGCCGCCTCCACTACTATGATATCAACGCGCTGTCGAACTTCGTGGCCGACGCCCCCCGCGTCATCGGCTTCGATCCGTTCACGCGCCTGGTCGATTACCTCGCGCAGGAGGCAGCCTGACGATGCGCTTCGGCTATTGGCTGCCGGTGTTCGGCGGGTGGCTCCGCAACGTTCCCGACGAGGGGATGGAGGCGAGCTGGGACTACGTGCGCCGCCTGGCGCAGCGGAGCGAGCAGATCGGGTTCGACGTGACGCTCGTCGCGGAGCTGAATCTGAACGACATCAAGGGCGCGGAGGCGCCGTCGCTCGACGCCTGGAGCACCGCGGCGGCGCTCGCGGCGGTGACCGAGCGGCTCGAGCTGATGGTGGCGGTGCGGCCCACGTTCCATCCGCCCGCCCTGCTCGCCAAACAGGCGGCGAACATCGATCGGATCTCGGGCGGGCGGCTGACGCTGAACGTCGTGTCGTCGTGGTGGGCGGGCGAGGCGAAGCAGTATGGCGTCGAGTTCGACGAGCACGACGCCCGCTACGCCCGTACGGCGGAGTGGCTCGCGGTGGTGAGCGGAATGTGGTCGGCGCCACGCTTCAGCTTGGCGGGAAAGTATTACCGCGTGGAGGAGGCGATCCTCGAGCCGAAGCCCGTGGCGCGCCCCCGTCCCACGATCTATGCCGGCGGGGAATCCGAGGCGGCGAAACAGCTCATCGCGCGCGACTGCGACGCGTACCTGATGCACGGCGATCCGCCGGAGCGCGTGGCCGCGAAGGTGGCCGATATGCGGGCGCGGCGGGCCGGCCTGAACCTTTCACCGCTCACGTTCGGGGTCGCCGGATACGTCGTGTGCGCCGGCACGGAGGCGGCGGCGCGCGCCGAGGTCGCCCGCATCACCGACGTGCGCCAGAGCGCAGCCGGATACGCGAACTATCAGGATTGGCTGGCCAACACCCAGCTGGAGCAGCGGGTGAGCCTCGAGGACTACTCCGTGTCGAACCGTGGGCTCAAGGCGGGGCTCGTAGGCACCTCCGAGCAGATCGCCGAACGGATCGGCGAATTCCAGCGTGCCGGGGTGGATCTCCTCCTGTTGCAGTTCAGCCCGCAGCACGAGGAAATGGAGCGGTTCGCCGCCGAGGTCATGCCTCTCGTGGGCGAGGTCACGGCCGGGCGGCGAGCACCAGTCCCCCGAGGCACATGAGCAGTCCCGCGACGTGGCGCGCCGCAAGCTGCTCGCGGTAGCCGATCACGCCGACGATCACGAGCAGCAGCGCGGTCGTGGCGTTCGCGACCACCGACGCCAGGCTGATGCGCCACCCGGCGCGGTAGGCGAGCAGCACCGCGAGCTCCACGCCCACGATCGAGAGCCCCACGACGTAGGTCGCCCAATTCAGCTGCCTGAGGGAGCGCAGAAACACCGCTCCGCCCGGCGCGAACGGCACGGCGGCGAGGCAGACCGCGAGCGACGTCGCGTACGTCGCCACGAGCGACACCATCGGGTTCACGGCGGGGACGATCGACTTCTGGGCGATGTGGTACAGCGTGGTGGCGAGTGCGGTGAGCACAATGGGCAGGTAGAAGAGCATTGCGAGCCGATCTCCGGGAGCGTGGTGGCTTGATAGATAGCGGAGTAGAGCGGGCCGCGGAGGATGCGACCCAGTCCCCCGGCTGGTGGGCCACCGTACGCCGGGCGCTGCGCGGCTCCCACCACGACTACACGGCCGGTCCGCTCGGCCAGGCCATCGTGTTGCTCGCGATCCCCATGGTCACCGAGATGATCATGGAGTCGGTGTTCGCGGTGGTGGACGTGTTCTGGGTCGCCCATCTCGGGGCCGACGCCGTCGCCACGGTCGGCCTGACGGAGTCGTTGCTGAGCCTCATCTACACGGCGGCGATGGGGCTCTCGATCGGCGTGACGGCGATGGTGGCCCGACGCATCGGCGAGCGAAACCCCGCAGGAGCGGCCGAGGCGGCGGTGCAGGGCATCGCGCTCGGCCTGGTCGCGGCGGCGGTGATCGGCGGCGCGGGCGTGGCGCTCGCGCCGCGCCTGCTCGCGGTCATGGGCGCCACGCCGGAGGTGCAGGCGCTGGGGTTGAACTATACCCGCGTCATGCTCGGCGGCAACGCGACGATCCTGCTGCTGTTCCTCATCAACGCGATGTTTCGCGGCGCGGGTGACGCGGCGATCGCGATGCGGGTGCTCTGGCTCGCGAACTGGATCAACATCCTGCTCGGCCCCTGCCTGATCTTCGGGCTCGGTCCGTTCCCGCGACTCGGCGTCACCGGCGCCGCGATCGCGACGAACATCGGGCGCGGCACCGGGGTGCTGTATCAGCTGTACCGGCTGTGGCGCGGGGACGGGCGCGTAGTGATCCGGCGCGCGCAGCTCGTGCTCAAGGCGGGCGTGATGCGCACGCTGCTGCGGCTGTCGGGCTCGGGAACGCTGCAGGTGCTGATCGGGACCGCGAGCTGGATCGGTCTGGTGCGCATCATCTCGAGCTTCGGGTCGGACGCGGTGGCGGGTTACACGATCGCGATCCGGGTCATTGTGTTCGCCCTGCTGCCGTCGTGGGGGCTCGCCAACGCCGCGGCGACCCTGGTGGGGCAGAACCTCGGCGCCGTGAAGCCGGACCGCGCCGAGCGGGCGGTGTGGCTCGCCGGCTTCTACAACATGCTGTTCCTCGGGTCCGTGGGCGCGCTGTTCGTGGCGTTCGCGGGTCCGATCGTCGGCGTGTTCACGCACGACCCCACCGTGGCGCCGGTGGCGGAGCTGTGCCTCAAGACCATCAGCTACGGGTTCCTGTTCTACGCCTACGGCATGGTGCTCACGCAATCGTTCAACGGCGCGGGAGACACGTGGACCCCAACGCTCATCAACGTGGGCTGCTTCTGGCTGTGGGAGATCCCGCTCGCGTACACGCTGGCGCGCCGCGGGGGGCTGGGGCCGCGCGGCGTGGCGCTCGCCGTCATGATCGCGTTCTCGACCGTCGCCGTCGTGAGCGCGCTGCTGTTCCGGCGCGGGCGCTGGAAGGCGCGACCCGTGTAGCCGGGGAGTGTTGCGCCGACGCATCACGTCTTACCGCTTGACAGCGGAACGCGTCGCGTCCCACTCTGGTATCAGCCCAGGCGAAGAAAAAATGCGAGAAGGTTCCCGGCCCCGTTGCGCCCGCGATTCGGCCAACGGGGCCGTGTCGTCTCTGGGAGGTGCGGCATGGACGCGAGACAGCTGCTCGACAGCCTGGATCTCGGGGTGGCCACGGTGGCCCCCGACTGGACGATCACGGAATGGTCGGCGGGCGCGGCGCGCATCACGGCGCTGCCGTCGGAGCGCGTGGTGGGCCGGAGCTTCTGGAGCGCCTTTCCAGCGGCCAAGGGCACCGCGCTCGAGCGCCTGATGGGTGGCGTCTTCGACGACGGCAGGCCTCAGACGTACCTCATGCCCGTCGGGGCACCGGAGTCTGCCGTCGCCGTCTTCGAGACGCGGATCACCGCCGGGCCGGAAGAGCATCTCGTCGTCGCCTTCCGGCCGGTCCGCGAGGAGCTTGCGCCCGAGTCGCGGGCGGCGCAGCTCTTGAGCGCGCTCGAGACCGAGCGCCGGCTGTATCTCCAGCTGTTCAGCTCGCTCCCGACGCCCGCCCTCGTGCTCGCGGGGGACGGCCAAATCCTCGACGCGAACCCCGAGGGCGCGAAGCTGCTCGGCGCGCGCGACGCGGCGGGGTTGCGCGGCCAGGCGCTCGTGGACTGGACGCCCTCCTCGCAGCGCGCGCCGATCGGGAGCGCGCTGCGCGGCGCCGTCACGGGGCGTCAGGACCTGCGACTCACGATCGAGTTTGCCGGGGAGCCGGCGCGCGAGGTGCAAGCGGTGATCGTGAACGTCGACCCCGTGCGCGCGTCCCCCAAGCTGTTGTTCCTCGCCGTCGACGTGTCGCGCGAGCTGCTGCTGCAGCAGCGGCTGCTCCAGGCGGACCGGCTGTCGCAGCTCGGGGCCCTTGTTTCGGGCGTGGCGCACGAGCTGAACAACCCGCTCGCGGCGATCGCCGCGTTCGGTGAGGCCCTCGCGATGGATCCCAGTCAGACCGACGTGGCCGAGAGCGCCGAGGTGATCCGCAGCGAGGCGATGCGGGCTGGCCGGATCATCCAGACGCTGCTCGATTTCGCGCGCCAGCGGCCGCGCACGCAGGCCGCCGTGGACCTGGGAGAGATCGCCGAACGGGTGCTGGCGCTGCAGCGCAGCGCGCTCAAGAAGGCGCGGATCCGCGCCGCGGTGTCGGTGCCCGGCGACGTCCCCGCGGTGGCGGGCGACCCGCAGGAGCTACAGCAGGTGCTCTTGAACGCCGTGGTCAACGCCCGCCAGGCGATCGAAGGCACGCACCGCGCGGGCCAGATCACGATCACCGCGCGGCCGACCGACCACCACGTGGTCGTGACCGTGCAGGACACCGGGCCCGGCGTGCCGCCCGAGATCCTCGACCGGGTGTTCGAGCCGTTCTTTTCGACCAAGGCGGAGCACGGGACCGGGCTCGGGCTGGCCATCAGCTTCGGACTGGTGCGGGCGATGGGCGGCCGCATGTGGATGCAGAACGTCGAGGGCGGCGGTGCGCAGCTCTCCTTCGAGGTCCCGGTGGACGCCCAGGGCACGGCCACCCAGGCGCGCGACCAGGCCCGGCGCGGGGAGAAGCGTCTCTCGGTTCTCGTGGTCGAGGACGACGAGGCCGTGCGCCGCGCCGTAGCGCTGCTCGCCAAGCGGCTCGGCCACGAGGTGACCGCCGTGGGTCGATTCGACGACGCCGCGCAGCGCCTGGGAGATTCCGCCGCGCGCTACGATGCGCTCCTCGTGGACGTGCACCTGGATGAGGAGCATACCGGCTTCGATCTGTTCGAGCGGCTGCGGGGCGACGGGCGGGGGCTCGAGCAGCGCATCGTGTTCACCACGGGGGATTCGATCTCGGCGCAGACCCGGGAAGCCCTGGAGCGCGCCGACCGGCCCGTCTTGCGCAAGCCGTTCAGTCTCGATGATCTGCGCGAGATGCTGGAGCGGGTGGCGGGCTAGGCGGCGCGCACCACGGCGCGCGCGCGCCGGCGGCGCCGCGCTTCCTTGCGGCTTTCCTCGTAGTGCGCCACCGTCCGGCGCAGCCCCTCGGTAGTCACGCGGCCCGTCCGTCCGGCGCGCCCATCGGCACTTTCAGTGCCACATCGTTCGTCGTGGCGTCCTCGGCCCCCTCTCCCTCCGGTCCGGTCTCGCACTCCACCACCCATCCGGCGGTGGGGCTGCGCTGCAGCCCGTGCCGCTCCATCAGGCGGTACAGGGTCGTGCGATCGACCCCGGCAATGCGGGCCGCCTTGGACATGTTACCGCTCGCCCGGTTGACGAGCCACGTCAAGTACTGGCGCTCGAACTGCGCGATGACGCGGTCGCGGGCGACGTGATAGCTCTCCTCGAGCAGCGTAGAGACCAGCGAC
>JAEHDT010000173.1 GCA_016880225.1 Gemmatimonadota bacterium
CTGGTCGGTGGCGTCGATGCTGATGCGGTCGCGGCTCGAGTGATCGGCGGCGATCCGGACGGCGCTCCGGTTCCACACCTTGACGCTGATGTCGCCGCCGAAGTTGCTGACCTCCAGCCGGGCGCCGGCCCGCACCGGGATGGTCGTGTCGGTCTGCTGCTGCAGGGCGAGCGCCGCCAGCGCCGCCAGGGTGGTGAGCATGCCCGTGTATCCTCTCTAGCTCCGCGCCCCGGCGAGCGTGGCCGCCTGGCGGAGGAGCTCCAGTTTTCGCCGCATCTCCTGGGCGAGGTGCAGGTTCAGGTATGCGTTCGCGGGATCGCCGGCGAGCGCGCTCTGCGCGTCGCGGATCGCGCGGTCGATGATCCCCAGATTCTTCTCGATCACCCGCACCGTGGCCGTATCGAGCCGGCCGCGCCCGGTCTCGAGGGCGCGCTCGAGAGTCGCGACCTGCGCGGCGTAGCGCGCATCGCTCGCGTACGCCGACGCGTTCATGAGCACGGGGGACGTGGTGCTCGCGGTGGATCTCGCTGCGACGGTCTCGCGCCGCGACAACAGCCAGGCGCCGCCGCCGGACAGCAGGGCCAGCGCCACCGAGGCCGCAGCGAGCTGCGGCACGGTGAAGGTGAAGCGCCGCCGCGCCCGCTCCGCCCGGGCCGCGAGACTCACGACGCCGACGTGCTCCGCGATCGCGGGCCACAGGTCCGCCGCCGGCGGCCGGTCGTCGAGCGCGCGGGCGCGCATCACCACGCGCCGCAGCTCCTCGAGCGTCGTGCGGCAGTCGCCACACGACGCGAAATGCGCCTCGAGCGCGGTGCGCTCGGAGGGCGCGAGCTCTCCGTCGAGATACTCGGAAAGGCGATCAGTCCATTTGTCGTTCATCGGTCCCACTCCTTCAGCGCTCGAGATGCCTGCGGAGCGCCATGCGCGCGTGATGCAGTTGCGATTTCGACGTCCCGGGCACGATCCCCAGCATCTCGGCGATCTCTTCGTGACGGTACCCTTGGATGTCGTGTAGCACGAACACCTGCCGGGCCCCGTCGGGCAGCCGCCCGATCGCCTCCTCGAAGTCCATCGTCAGCTCCGGGGTCGCGCGGTGACCCGCCACGTCGTCGAGGGCACCCTCGGCGTCGTGGTAGCGGCTGCGCTCCGTGCCGATCGTCGAGCGCCGGGCGAGGATCACGTTCACCGCCAGCCGGTGCAGCCACGTCCCGAACGCCGCGTCGCCGCGGAACGTCGAGAGCTTGGTCCAGGCGCGGACGAACACGTCCTGCGCGATGTCGTCCGCGTGATCGGGCCCGATCATCCGCCGCACCAGGCTGTGGACCCGGGCCACGTGGCTCCGGTACAGCCGCTCGAAGGCACGGCCGTCGCCGGAGGCGGCGAGCGCCGCGTCGGCCGTTTCAGCGTCCTTCGCCGCCTGATCCGGATCTCCGCGCAGTGTCGCCACCCCGGCAGTGGTGAGCTCCATGTGTCGACTTGGATGGGGCTTACGCGCGAAAGGTTGTAGCGGCCCCGCTTCCACGCTTCTTCATAAAGAATAGGCTAGATTGCTGGCCCCCATGAGTACCAGCCTCCTCGCCCTTTCAGGGCTCGGTCTGCTGCTCGGCCTGAGACACGCGTTCGAGCCGGATCACCTGGCCGCCGTGTCGACGCTCGCCACCCGCCAGGGTAGAGTACTCGACGCCTGCCGGCTGGGCCTGGCGTGGGCGCTCGGCCACACGGTGAGCGTGGGTGTGGTGGTGCTCGCGATCATGGCCGCGGGGCTGCACCTCCCCGAGCGGCTCTGGCCCGCCGCGGACTTCGTCGTGGCGCTCCTGTTGATCGCGCTCGGCGGCGCGGTGATTCTGCGCTACGCCCGGGGACGCTGGCACCTCCACACTCATGCGCACGACGAGGGTCCCCACTTCCACCTGCACAGCCACGCGGGGGGATCAGCCCATTCGCACCCCCACCCCCGGGGCGACACGGGGCGCTCGCTCGGCTTCGGCCTGCTGCACGGGCTCGCGGGGAGCGCCGCCATCCTCGTGCTGCTGGTCGCCGCGGCCCCGACGCGCGCGGCGCAGCTCGCGTACTTCGTCGCGTTCGCGATCGGGACGACGGTCGGGATGCTCGCCGTGTCGGTCTCGCTCGCCACCCTGGTGCGCCTCGCCTCGGGGCGTGGCACGCGCTGGGCTACCGTGCTGCATCTCGGCTCGGCACTGACGAGCGTGGTCGTCGGGCTCGCGCTCGCGGGCCGCGTCGCGGGCCGGTTCTAAGCCGTTCGCTGGTGCTCCGCCGCATCCGCTGGCTTCCGGTCAGCCTGCTGCTCGGCTGCCTCGACTCGTTCGCGCCCGCCGGAGCCGCGCCGTTCAACCCGCCCGCCTCGTACCGCGCCTGGTGGGCGGCGATGGAAGCGTGCGCCGGCACGACCGGTGATTTCGATCGCGTGGCATGGTACGCGGTGGAGGGGTCGAGCTATCCGTGTCCCGCCTACGACGGCCGCTGCGAGGGCTGGTGGCAGCCGCCCCACACCGTCTACATCGCCCAGACCCTGCTTGACGACCGCCGCCTCGTCGAGCACGAGATGCTGCACGACCTGCTGCAGCGCGGCGATCATCCGCCGGTGTTTCAGGCGTGCGGGGTATAGACCCGTCCCCGCCACACGACCTTCCGCGAGCCCCGCAGCGCCGATCGCATCATGATGAACGCCACCATCGCCGCACCGAACGGATACAGCAGCGCATAGCCCAGCGGCGCCTCGGCCACGCGGTACACGGCGAGCCAGAGGACGAGGGAGATGACGCTCGCGGCGAGCGCCCACGGCCAGCCGAACAGTCCCCACAAGAGCGGCGGCGCGATCCACACCAGCGCCGGGAGCCACATCAGGAAGGGGATCGCACGCCGCACGAACGGGCGCGGGGGAAAGGCCAGCGGTACTCCGGTCGCGAGGTTCTTCGTCCACCCCTCGAGGATGCCAGCGAGGCTCGTGTACATGCGGGTGCTCATGTACTGCTCGCCGTGTGTCAGGAAGATGTCGAGATGCTGTCGCACATACGCCTGCGCCAGCGCCATGTCGTCCACCACGCTCGCTCGGACGCCCGCGTGCGTGCCGGCGGCTTCGTACGCCGCTCGCGTGGTGAGGATGAACTGCCCGCTCGCGATGGCGTCCCACTCGACCCGCGTGCGGTTCACGCGCCGCAGGTCGCCCACACGTGACGCGAGCGCGAAGAGGACGTGCGGCTGTATCAAGCGCTCCCAGAACGTCACCATCTCCTGGCGCGACAGCACGCTCACGAGCGCGACCCGTTCGGCGGTGAGCGCCTGGACGGCGCGGGGAATGAGCTCGGGGTGGTGCCGGGTGTCGGCGTCCGAGAACAGCAGCAGCTCCCCCCGGGCCACCCGATAGCCCTGCACCATCGCCCACTGCTTGCCGAACCAGCCATCCGGCAGGTCCGCGCCGTGCACCAGGCGCAGCCGCCCGCGGGCTTCCGGCGCGCGCGACACCCGCTCGACGATCTCGGCCGTGCCGTCGCTCGAGCGGTCGTCCACCACGATCACCTCGAGCGGCTGGTACGCCGTGGCGAGGATCGAGCGGACGCACGCCTCGATGTTCACCGCCTCGTCGCGCGCCGGCACGATCACTGAGACGAGGGTCCCGCCCGCGTGCGGCGCGTAATCGGCCAGGCGGGGGCGGCGGGAGGCGTAGCGGAGGACGAGCAGCGCGAGGCACAGCGCGTACCCCGCGGGGATCCACCACGTCACCCGAGCTCCTCTCCTTCGAGAGCGGCCACGACCGTGGCGCCCGTCAGGTGGCCGACGACGTTGGTCATGGTGCGGAACATATCGGGGATGCGATCGAGCCCGAGTAGCAGCGTGAGCCCGGCGAGCGGCAGTCCCGTGCTCGCGAACGCCGGCGTCAGGCTCACGATGCTCGCCGACGGCACACTCGCCACGGTGAGCGACGCGAGGAACACGGCCGCCCCCGCCTGGAACAGCGCGCCGGCGCCGAGCGGCACGCCGTACAGCTGGGCTACGAACAGCACCGCCACCGCCTGGAACAGCGCGCTCCCCGCCCGACCGATGCTCGCGCCCACGGGCAGCACGAAGCTCGCCACCGTGCGCGAGATGCGCAGGTCTCGCTCGGCGGCGTCGAACATGACGGGCAGGGTCGCGAGCGACGAGGTGGTGGAGAACGCCATCAGCGCCGAGGCGCGGATCGCGCGGAGGTAGCGCAGCGCGCCCACACCCGCGAACCTCGCCGCCGGCAGGTACACGCCGCCGATGAACAGCCCCAGACCCACGATCACCGCCAGCACGAAGACGCCCATCGCTATGAGGAGCCCGAGGCCGAGCTTCGCCACCGCCCCCGCCACCAGCGCGAAGATGCCGAGCGGCGCCACGAGCAGCACCCAGTGGACGATGCGGACGAGCGCCTGCGTCGTCACGTCGGCGAGGTCGGTGAGGGTGCGCCGCTTCTCGTCGGGGAGCGCCGCAGCGGCCACGGCGAAAATTGTCACAAAGACGATGAGCGGCAGCAGGCTGCCGTCCACCGCCGCGCGCACCGGGTTCGCCGGGATCAACTCGACCAAGAAGCGGGCGCCGGTGGGAAGCTGTTCCGCGGCGCGAGGCACGAAGGGCGAATCGCCCGTTGCCGCGTCGCGCAGCGCCGTCTGCAGCTCCGAAGAGATCGAAGCGAATGGCAGGAACAGGCGGCCGACGAGGAACCCGATCGCGACCGCCGCGAGCGTCGTCGCTCCGAAGAAGCCGAGGGTGCGGGCGCCCAGCCGTCCCACTCGGCGCAGGTCGCCGAGCCCCGCCACGCCGGCGAACAGCGCGGTGGCGACCAGCGGGATGACGACCATCGACAGGAGATTCAGGAACAGCGACCCGAGCGGCCGCAGCCATTCGATGAAAGGGAGCAGGCCGAGCGACGGCGCGAGCAGGGCGAGCAGGCCCAGCCCGAGCCCCGCCCCGAGCCCGAGCGCCATCGCGAAGTGGCTGCCGATCCGTCGCACGGTTTTATTTCCGGGCACAATGATCACCGGCGCCATCGCGCTCCGCAACGGCTGACCCGTGGCGACTCCCGCGCAGCGATCGTTCCGTCTCACGGGGCTCACCGGGGCCGCGGGCCCTCCCGTCTCCGTCGCGGTCACGAGCGCGGGCGGCCGGCGTCCCGTAGTCGTGGTGTGCGGCGCTCCGCCCGGGCTCGCGGGCCGGCTGGCGCGGGCCGGCTTCGCCGTGGTGTCGTTCGAGCCGTGGCCGGACGGCCTCGACGTCGTGCTGGACGCGTTGGGGCGTGGCGTCCTCGATGTCGAGGCGGACGGCTGCGCCTTGGTCGAGCCGCGACCCGATGGCTCCTTCGCGGTTGCGCGTGGCGGCGCCGTGCGCCTGCCGGGATCGACGGTCCGCGATGTGGACGCGCTCGTCCAATGGCTCGCGAAACATCACGTGTGATCACCCTGGCCGCGGCGCGCCGGGCGTTGCGCACCCACCGGCCGGAGCCGGTCGAGGCTCCCGAGGCGCGCCCCGCTGCCGTGGCCCTCGCGCTGCTCGAAGAGAAGCAGGGCCTGGAGATCCTCCTCATCCGGCGGGCCGAGCGCGCGGGCGATCCCTGGTCGGGCCAGATCGCGCTCCCCGGCGGCCGCCGCGACGCCGCCGACGTGGACCTCGCCGCGACGGCGGTTCGAGAGACGCGGGAGGAGACGGGGCTCGATCTTTCGGGCGCGGAGCGGCTGGGGGTGCTCGACGATCTCCATCCCCGCACGCCGACCTTGCCACCCGTCGTCGTGCGGCCGTTCGTGTTCGCGCTTCCCCACCGCGGCCCGCTCGTGCCGAGTGAGGAGGTGCAGCGCGCCTTTTGGCTGCCGCTTGCGCGGCTGTTCGCGCCCGGAGCGCGCCGCACCATCACCCTCACGCTGCGCGGCGCGGAGCGGACGTTCCCCGCATACCTGGTGGACGAGGAAG
>JAEHDT010000174.1 GCA_016880225.1 Gemmatimonadota bacterium
CCTCGTAGCTGTCGAGCGCCGCCCAGCTGGGGAATTCGAGAATCACGAGATTGCTGTTGTCGCCGGCGCCCGAGTACTGGGCGAGCTGCAGGTGGGAAACCATGAACTTCCGCCTCACCAGCTCGTCGAGCACCGGGTCCGCGATGTCCGTGAGCGCACGGTTGTACGCCACCGCCTTGCCGGGGAGCGCCTGATAGAAGCCGACCCAGTACACGTGGCCGGAGGCGGCCTGAGCGCCGAGCGGCGTGGCGAGCGTGATGACGGCAAGCAGCGCGGTGAAGTGAAAGCGCATGGCGATCCTCGTCCCGGGACGCCGACGAATCTACGGTGTGTCCTGCGGCGCCGTGAGACTCAGGCGATCGCCGTCGGCGAACAGCACGTCACTCGTTTGCCAGACCAGCTTCATCTTCTCGAGCGGCGTATCGCGCAGTCGCTGGTGCGCCACGCGGAACGGGTTGTAGCGCACTATCCGCGCCGGCTCACGCCGTGTCTGCCCCGCGGCGAGCGGCATATCCACCTTCAAGTGCGCGCTGTAGATGGAGTCTCCGAACGCATCGAGGAAGGTGGCGTCGCCCTGAAACGCGCGAATCGCCTTGGTCCCGGCGTTGTGGTACGCGAAGGCGAGCGAGATGTAGTCCTCGTACTGCTCGGAGGCGGGATCCTTCGGGAGGAAGGTTTTCTTGACGACCGTGACGGCGAGCAGCGGCTCGAGCAGCCGCCTGACGCTGTCCTGGCGCACCCGCTCCGCCGCCTGCGCCGCCGCGTTCGCCTGCTCCTTGCGGGCGCGCTCGGCGTGCGCCCACGCCACGACCTCCGCGCCGGTCATGGTGTCGTGCGGCGCGCGCGCCGCGAACCCGCACTCCGCCACGACCTCGAGGAGCGCGCGGGCGTCGGCGAGCGGCAGGCGCACACTGTCGGCGGTGGCGAGGACCGAATCGAGGCGCGCCACCGGGATGCGAGCGGCGAGGAACGTCTCCTCGCGCGTGTGCGAGCGGCATGCGAGCAGGGCGAGGGCCAGCAGGCTCGCCCGTCCGAGGTTCTGCGCCATGGCGCGTTCTCCCTAAAGGCTACCCGACGCCTCCGCGGCACGGGAAGTCGCGCGGCGCGGAAAGCGTCGGATCCACGTGCTTGCGGAGTGCGGCGTCGCACACCGCGTATCCCCAATTGATCAGCCGATCCTGCAATCCGCGATCCAGGCGCCGCAAACGGGTGGCGACCTGGGCCAGCTCCAGCGTCCGTTCCGGCGCGCACGGCAGCGCGTCAGGCAGCCCGTAGTGCGCGATGTCGGTTCGGATACCCCAGTACGCGCCCGAGCGGTCCCCACGCTCGAACGACCCGATCACCTGGCGCTTGCGCAGGTTACGCACCTGGCTGTCGACGACCTCGAGCACGCGGACGATCTGTGAGATCCAGTTCCGCCACGGCGCGGGCGCGGGTTGCATCTGCCCGCCCGCGTCGCTCACGAAGATAGTCTGGTAGCGTTTCCACGCCGTCTCGAGGCCGAGGTTGTCGTACACGCCGCCGTCGGCCAGCATGACGTGCGTGGTGTACGGCTCCATCTGCAGATCGGCGCCGCTTCCGGGCGTGTAGGCCGCCGCCGCGAAGCGGAATGTCGCGGGCGACAGGAGCGGCGGAAACGCCGACGAGGCGGCCACGGCGGCGGCGACCTCGAGCACGGGGTGCGGGATCTCGCCCACTCGCCAGTCCCGCAGGTACGGCCGCATGAAGCGCCACAGCGCGCCGGACTGCAGGTTGGTGGCGTTGATGACGAAGCGGGGCCGCTCGGGGAGCGCCTGCAGCGTGGCGCGCCCGTACAGGCGCTTGCGGTAGGCACGGGCTAGCCAGCGGTTGATCGATCGCGGCAGCAGCAGGCCCTTGAGGACGACGCCCACGTCGATCGTGCGGTCGGCGAGCGCGCGGATCGGCTGGACGACTTCCGCGTCGAACCGCGTCGCCACGCCTGCGGCGTCGAACGCGAGGCGCGACCACTGCAGCCCCAGGAGCGCTGCGGTGATGGACCCTCCCGACACGCTCGAGATCCGGTCCAGCCGTGCGAGGAACCCGGCGTCGTTCAAGCGCCACAGCGCACCCAGGTGAAACAGCATGGCGCGATAGCCGCCGCCCGACAGGCACAGGGCGATGCCGGCTTCCGGGCGGTCGTGAACGGACCCGGTATCGAGCGCTTCGACGGGAGCGGCCGCGTCGGAACTGCGCGTCCGCCGCGGGTCCGTCACCGGGGCGAGCCTCCGCACGGGCGGTGGTGCCGATGGAGTGGGGATGCGACAGTGCCCGAGGAGAGAGTCGAACTCTCACGGGGTTGCCCCCGGGGGATTTTGAGTCCCCTGCGTCTGCCATTCCGCCACTCGGGCATCTGCTAGTGCTTGGGTGAGTCCAGCCGCTCCGCGTCGC
>JAEHDT010000175.1 GCA_016880225.1 Gemmatimonadota bacterium
ACAGTGCCCGAGGAGAGAGTCGAACTCTCACGGGGTTGCCCCCGGGGGATTTTGAGTCCCCTGCGTCTGCCATTCCGCCACTCGGGCATCTGCTAGTGCTTGGGTGAGTCCAGCCGCTCCGCGTCGCGGTGCTTTGCGAGCAGGCGCTCCGCGAAGTCGAGGCGCTCCTCGACTTCGTTCAAGCGCGCCTCCACGTCTCCACCCTCGCCCAGTCGCCGCTGCACGTCTTCGAGCGCCGTGAGCCGCCGCTGCACGTCGTCGAGCGCCTGCGCCAGGTCGCGGGTGGACCCCCTGCGCCCGCGCAACGCCTCCCCGAGCGGGCCCCGCCCTGCCAGGGCTTTCGCCACGGACACGGCCAAGACGATGAACGCGACGCCGATGGCCCATTCGGGAATGGCGAGCATGGTGTTCCTCCGAGCGGGGGAACTTAGCGCCTTGCCGCACCGGGCGGCAGGCGCGTCGCCCATTGCCACATCTGAGCCGTCGCGGGGTGTCAGATGTCACAGTCCGCGCCACCCGGAGGCGACATCTTAGGGCGCGCGCAATGGCCGGGCGCGCACCGCCCTGGGAGAGAGCTCACTCGGCCGGCCTTCCGGAGAGCGCATGCCTCACGTGCGGTACTGGGCCCGGGTACGGGCCGGCACCGAGAGCCCATTGCGACGGGGCGCGTGGTATCGCGTGGTTGAGCTCACACCCGCCGAAGCCGTTCTCGACGTCAACCAACGCCTGCTCCGTTGCCCGCGCTCGTTTCTGCAGATCCTGCCCCTGCGACCCCCGATGTGGTCCCTCGTCCACCGCCGGCCCGAGGACGCGGACCCCGCAGCCACCGGTCAACGCTATGCCGTCTGCCCGAACTGCTGCGACCGCCGTCCCGTGCGCGACTCCGCACCGACCATGCGCTGCCCGCACTGCGGCTCCGTATTCGCCATCGCCTGGTCGGACTCGTCCTGGCGGGCGTTCGAAGTGTTGTCGGAGCGGCCGGGGGACGGCGTGGTGGCTCGGGCGCGCGCGGAGGCGCTGCGCGCCCTCGCTGCGGCGTTCGGCCTCAGTTCCTAACGCACGGCTGCGCTCGGCTCCCGGACAAACGCGGATAAACATTGGAAGACGACTGTGCCCGCTGTGAAGTAACGCACGGCGTTCGACCGAGGACTCAGTGGCCGCCGCCGTGCCGCAGCGGCCCCGCGACACCCCACAACCCGCCGCCCGGGCGCGGGTCTCAACCGCTGCTCCGCGCGTGAGCACCGTCACGCGTCTCCACCGGGCACGTCGCTTGCCACCTCCCGCGGTGCTGTGCCAACCACAACTCGGGAGGTGTACCGATGAGCCGTTCAACCGTGGGCGCCCTGCTGCTGCTCGGCGCCTCCCTCGCCGCCTGTAGCGACAACACCGCCGCGGCACCCGACGGGATCGTCGCCGCCACGACGGCGGCGACGCCGTCCGTCACGCAGAGCTTCTCCATGCCGGTGCACGCCACCACCACCACCGCCGTCACCGGGTGTGACAACTCCCCCGGTCCCTACATCACGATCGAAGGCGGATTGGCCCTCGGCGGGCTCGGCACGCGCGTGACCTTCACCAACAACGCGAAAGCCACGCACTCGTACTCGACCGACGCGCACGTGGATATCGCGGTCGTGCCCAGCGGACAGAGCATCACAGTCCCCAAACAGCCCGTGCTGGGCGGCGTGGGCGGGAATCCCTTTATCTGGATCAAGTTCGAGGACGGTAACGGGCACGCCGTGAGCGACGAGATCTACCTGGGCCGCTGCGTGCAAGGGCTCACCAAGACCTCGTCTGTGGACTTTGCCAGCCTGGCGCGTGCCCTCGCGACGCTCGCCGTCTCGGACTGCGAGAACAGCCCGGGCCCCTACATCACGATGGACGGCGATCTGTATCTGGCGGCCGGCCTCGATGCCAAGTTCATCTTCCAGAACAACGACAACCCGGTGGGCGGGCCGCACGAAGCGTCGGCCGACGCCGTGGTGAAGGTGAGCCTGGTGCCGCCCGGCCAGACGGTCCGGTTCAACAAGCAGCCGTCGCAGGGAGGTGTCGGGGGTAACCCCTGGATCTACTTCCAGTTCCTGACGGGTACGGGTGCGACGATCGGGCAGCAGACGCTGCTCGGCCGTTGCGTGCAGCTCGCCGGTTGAGCGAGGTGGAGGTCGTGTGATGAAGTCGCGAGCGGGCGGCGACTGCCGTCCGCTCGCACCGCTTGGCGCCCTAGATCGACCGCCGCGGCCGCGGGCGCGCCACCCTGCCCCGCGGCCCCATTTCCCGACGCCGCTCCCGGATCTCTTGGATGCGGCGGCGCAGTTCCTCGCGCATCGCCTGATAGCGCGCGTGCTGCACCGGGTTCAGGTACCCGCCGATTTCCCGGTCCTCGTCTTGATCGAGCTGCGCCAGCGCCGCCCGGTTCTTTTGACGGGCATCCATCAGCTTGCGCACGCTATCGCTGTTCGCCGCCACGCCGGGCTGGAGCTCGTTCCGCAACGCCTCGCCCACGGCGCGCTGGTTGCGCGCCAGGTCGCGACGCCGCTCGAGGAAGCGCCCTTCGGTCGCCTGCAGCTTCGCCGCCTGGTCGTTCGTGAGGTTCAAGTCGTGGCGCACGCGCTCGTTCCACCGTTCGCGGATGCGTTGCTGCAGCTGCAGCACCTCCGCCGTGTCGCCCGTGTCGGGCGGCGTTTGCGCCCGGAGTTCGGGCGCCGCCAAGAAGAACAGCAACAGCCAGAGAGACCCTTTCATTGGTTCACCCCTCGAGCGAGCGCAGCAGCGCCCGCAGATCATCGGGACCGAGGCCCTCGAGCCCCACATCGACCCCGCTCCCGGTCTCGTCTTCCAACGGCCGATCGAGCGCGCCGATGGCATCGCGCAGCTCGGACGCCGTGAGGCCGCTCAGGTCCTCGCCGAGCGGCACGACCACGCCGGCCACGGGCGCCGGCCCGTGCCACCAGGTCCGTGCGATTGCGCCGGCGCCGGCGACGATCACGAGCGCGGCCGCGATCCGCAGCCAAGTCGGCCCAAGCCCCGCCCAGGCCCAGGCGCGCCGCCGCGGCTCGGCTCGGAGCCGCGCCACCACCGCCTGCGCCATGCGCTCGAGGTCGAGCCGCTCCGCCGCGCGAGCCCCCAGCCGCTGCGCCACCTCCTGCAACTCGCGATCGTGCACCGTGGCGTCGTCGTTCATGTCATATGCTCCTTCAGTCGTTTCACGGCGTGGTGGTAGTGCACCCGCGCCGCGCCGGGCGTCGTGCCGAGCGCCGCGGCGATCTCGTTGTACTCGAGCCCTTGTTGCGCGCGCAACAGGAATACGTCCCGCTGCATCGGCGGCAGCCGCTCCAAACCGGCCGCGAGCCGGGCCTCCGCCTCGCCCGCCACCGCGTGCTCGTGCGGGTCGCCGTCCGCGGCGCGCACGTCGTCGCCCAAGGGCACCAGGCGGCTGCGGCGCCAGCGCCGC
This sequence comes from Gemmatimonadota bacterium, assembly GCA_016880225.1. Taxonomy (GTDB): domain Bacteria; phylum Gemmatimonadota; class Gemmatimonadetes; order Gemmatimonadales; family GWC2-71-9; genus AG41. The sequence continues at coordinate 3,452 of JAEHDT010000175.1, forward strand.
TGGGCGTCCCTGAGCACGTTGCCGCCGATCGTCATCAGCCAAGTGCGAAACCGACACTGGCCCCGGAACTTCGCCACCGCGCGGAACGCCCGGATGAACGTCTCCTGCACCAAGTCGTCCACGTCCATGTCGGGCGCCCCCGTGCCGCCCAGGAAACGGGCGAGCGCCCGCGCGTGACGGCGGACCAGTTCGGCCGCCGCCTGCTCGTCACCGCCCTCCCAGGCGGCGATCAACGCCGCGTCGGTTGGCACGGCGGCGACGGGCTCGGCGGGAGTCATGCGTCGGTACGGTGGACGTTGGAGATGGAGAAATATTAAGGTTGGCACAAGCTCCCCTAACCCTTGCGATCATCAGCGCCCGTCCCTAGCTTCCGAATTCGAACGATCGTTCGAACCCAATGCGACCTTACGACGAACGGCTGGACCGGTTCCTCTCCCAGGCGGCGACGGTATTCGCCACCCAGGGTTATCACTCCACCACGATGCGCGACCTGGCCGCGGCCACCGGCATGTCGCTCGCCGGCATGTACTACTACGTGCGCGGCAAGGAAGAGCTGCTGTACCGGATTCAGGAGCGCTCGTTCGCCCAAGTGCTGGCGGGGGCCGAGCGCGCGCTGGCGCGGGGGGGCGACACCGACCCGCTGGAGCGGTTGCAGGCGTTCATCCGCCATCACGTGGCGTTCTTTGCGGCCCACATGGCGGAGATGAAGGTGTTGTCCCACGAGGCCAACTCCCTGACGGGCGAGCGGCAGCGCAAGGTGAGCGCCATCAAGCGGCGCTACGTGGACCTGCTCGAGGGCCTGCTCAAGGACGCGGCCCCGGACGAGCCGGCGGTGGAGCGCAGCGCCGCCGCCTACGTCCTGTTCGGCATGATGAACTGGATCTACAACTGGTACGACCCCGCGGGCGAGATCGATCCCGAGCGCTTGGCGGGGCTCATCGCGCGCACCTTCATCGGCGGCTTCGCCGAGGCGCGTTCCACGGTACACGGAGGCTGACGGATCATGGCGACGATGACGGAACCCACGGTCGAAAGGAAGACGCTGGTCCACTCGACGGTCGAGGACGGCGTCGCGATCATCGAGCTCGACGACCCGCCCGCGAACACCTACACCTACGAGATGATGCGGCAGCTCGACGACGCGATCCTCAAGGCCCGCTTCGACGACGCCGTCCACGTCGTGGTGCTGCGCGGGCACGGCGACAAGTTCTTCTCCGCCGGCGCGAACATCGGCATGCTCAACAGCGTGACCCCGCGCTTCAAGTTCTTCTTCTGCCTGCACGCGAACGAGACGCTGAACCGCCTGGAGCAGACGCCGAAGCTCACGATCGCCGCGCTGAACGGCCACACGGTGGGCGGCGGGCTCGAGATCGCGATGGCGTGCGACATCCGGGTGGCGAGGGAGAACGCCGGCAAGATCGGCCTCCCGGAGGTGAACCTCGGGGTGCTGCCGGGCACGGGCGGGACGCAACGGCTGGCGCGCCTCGTGGGTAAGGCCCGGGCGATCGAGTTGATGGCGAAGGGCGAGCTGTTCTCGTTCGACCGGGCGAAGGACCTGGGGATCGTGAACGAGATCTTCCCCGCCAAGGAATTTTGGGAGCAGGTGATGCTGTACGCGAAACAGTTCTGCCCGCCGCACAAGGCCTCGAAGGCCGTCGGCCTGATCAAACGGTCGGTGCAGACGGGCGCGGAGATCCCATTCGAGTCGGCCCTGGCGCTCGAGCGCGAGCTGCAGCAGCAGCTGTTCCAGAGCGAGGACGCGAAGGAAGGCATCGCCGCCAACGTCGAGAAGCGCGTGGCGGAGTTCAAGGGGCGGTGAAGACCGACCTGCTGATCGGGAACGAGTGGCGGGCCGCGCCCACGCGGTACTGCCTCACCAATCCGGCCACCGAGGAGCCGCTCGCGGAGGTCGCCGAGGCGGGTGAGGCGGAGATCGACGCCGCGGTGCGCGCGGCGCGCGCCTGCCTCGAATCGAAGGAATGGCGCGAGCTCCCCGCCCGGCGCCGCGGCCAGCTGCTGTACCGGGTGGCCGAGCTGCTGGAGCAGCGGGCGCCGGAGATCGCCGAGGTCGAGACGAGGAACAACGGCAAACCGCTGTTCGAGTCGAAGATCGACGTCGCGATGGCGATCGAGACGTTCCGCTACTACGCGGGCTGGGCCGACAAGCTGACGGGCGAGACGCTGCCCGTGGCCGGCAACTTCTTCACGTACACGCTGCGCGAGCCGGTGGGCGTCGTCGGGGCGATCGTGCCGTGGAACTTCCCGCTCAATCTCGCCACCTGGAAGGTGGCGCCCGCGCTCGCGGCGGGCTGCACGGTCGTGTTGAAGCCGGCACACGAAACCCCGCTCACGGCGCTGCTGTTGGGCGAGATCGCGGTGGCGGCGGGGCTGCCTGCGGGCGCCTTGAACGTCGTGCCCGGGCCGGGCTCCACGGCCGGCGCGGCGCTGGTGCGCCACCCCCTGGTGGACAAGATCGCGTTCACCGGATCGACCGAGATCGGCCAGTGGATCATGCGAGAGGCCGCCGGCACGGTGAAGCGTGTGACCCTCGAGCTGGGCGGCAAGAGCCCCAACATCATCTTCGCGGATGCCGATCTCCCGGCCGCCGTGCGCGGCGCGCAGAACGGGATCTTCTACGGCAAGGGAGAGGTCTGCGCCGCGGGATCGCGCCTGCTGGTGGAACGGTCCGTGCATGACCAGGTGGTCGAGCAGCTCGCCGAGCGGGCGAAGAAGCTCACGCCGGGCGACCCGTTCGACAAGAACACGCGGCTCGGTGCGATCGTCTCCAAGCGGCAGCAGGAGACCGTGCTGTCGTACGTCGCGGCTGGTGAGCGGGAGGGCGCCCGGCTGGTGGCGGGCGGCAAGCCGGCCAAGGTGAACGGCAAGGGCTATTTCGTCGAGGCGACCGTGTTCGACGGCGCCGAACCGGGGATGAAGATCGTGGACGAGGAGATCTTCGGCCCTGTTCTCGCCGTGCTCAGCTTCGAGGATGAGGCGCAGGGCATCGAGCTCGCCAACCACTCGATGTATGGGCTCGCCGCCGGTATCTGGACGAGGGACATCCAGAAGGCGCACCGCGTCGCCCGCGCCATCAAGGCCGGCACGGTGTGGGTCAACACGTACAACTTCTACGATCCGGCGGCGCCGTTCGGCGGCTACAAGTCTTCGGGCTTCGGCCGCGATCTCGGCAAAGTGGCGCTGGACAACTACACCGAGACCAAGACGGTGTGGATCGGGCTGTGACCGACGCGCTCATCGGTGCGGCGCTGCGCACGCCCGTCGGCAAGCACGGGGGCTCGCTCGCGTCGGTCCGGCCCGACGACCTCGCGGCGATTCCCATCAAGGCGGTGGTCGAGCGGTCGGGCATCGACCCGGCGAGCGTCGACGACGTGATCCTCGGCTGCGCCAACCAGGCGGGCGAGGACAACCGCAACGTGGCGCGGATGGCGCTGCTCCTCGCGGGCCTTCCGATCGAAGTGCCCGGGCAGACCGTCAACCGGCTGTGCGGCTCGGGGCTGCAGGCGGCGGCGAGCGCTGCGCAGGCGATCAAGGCGGGCGAGGGCGAGACGTTCATCGCGGGCGGCGTCGAGAGCATGACGCGCGCGCCCTACGTGACGTTGAAGGCGGGGGAGCCGTGGAGCCGCAAGGCGCCCGAGACCGCGGATACGACGGTGGGGTGGCGCTTCACCAACCCGCGCCTCAACACGGACTGGACCATCTCGCTCGGTGAGACGGCCGAGCGCGTGGCGGCCCGCTACAAGATCAGCCGGGCGGAGCAGGATGCGTTTGCGGTCGAGAGCCAGCACCGGGCGGAGGCGGCCCT
>JAEHDT010000176.1 GCA_016880225.1 Gemmatimonadota bacterium
CGTGACCGTGGCGTGCCCTTCGGCGCGCACACGGTGGTTCCCGGCCAGGGCGTCCGACACCTCCTGCAGGCTGTGCAGGTCCCCCTCGGGGTCGAACCGCGTCTGGTCGGTCACGGTCACCACCGCGTCATCGCCGAGCGTGAACGTGGAGCCCGCCGCATCCACGCTCGCCACGGTATCCTCGAACTCGACCATCATCACCGGAGGCGGCAGCTCCTCACCCTCGACCTCGAACTCGATTCGAATCGCGTCGATGGTGAGGGGGGTGGTGCCGTCGATGAGACCACGACCCTCCGCCTTCACGGTCTTGCCGGCCGTGAGGGCGTCCTGGACCGCGGCGAGGGACGTGAGGTGGTCGTCGTGGTCGCCTTCGTTCGCCTCGAACTCGGTGCCCGCCACGATGCGGATGATGGTCCCGTCCATGAGCGTGACCGTCTGGGCCGTCTGGTCCACCGACTGCACGACCCCGTGGAACTCCTCTGCGCCCTCCGCCTCAGGGGTCTCGACCCGAAGCTTCGTGGTCCCATCGCTCACCCGCAGCTCCAGGCTCACGCCCAGCAGCTTCAGAAAGGCGTCGGGTGGGGGAGTCGGGTTGGTGGTGAGGTTCGCCGCCGTGGCGTTCAGCTCGATACGGGAATGGTTGTTGCCCTCATTGAGCTGCAGCGTGGCGGCCAGGAAGCTCCCGTCGTCCGGCGCCTGCGGCTGAGCGGGCGGCTGACGGGTCGCGTTGACCGCGGGGCTCCTGCCGGCGGCAAGATCCGCCTGGATGCGGGCGACGAAGTCGGCGAGCGTCATGCCGCTCACGCTCCCGTCCGTGGACATCATCTGGTGCCCCGCGTCGCCGTCGTCGGGACGGAGTCTGGTGGACCCGTTGACCGCGATCTGGAGTCCGCCGAGCTCGAGCGTGAGCGTCGCGGTATCGGGTCCCGCCGTGATGGCGGTGACACGACTGCGCACCCGCTCCGGCCGCGCGAGCTGGTCCGGCTCCTCGATCACGACGCGCCGCGCCGTCAACGTTCCGGGCACCACGCTCACCTCGACCCGCGCGGGGCCGGTGAGGAGGTTGTTCTGGAAGTCCGGTAGACTGATCTGGGTGGAGAACTGCGCCGGCAGGGTGGATTTGGGGCCGCTGGTGCTCGAGTCGCAGGCGGCGACGACCAGCGTGAGCGCGAGCGCCGCGGGGAAAGCTCGCAGAGAACTGGGCATGAAGCGCCTCCTCATGTTCTTGGTGTCCGTCGCATGCTGTGAAGACCGCGTGGACCGTGCCGAGGTAACGGGCATGGGCCGTGCCACAACCGCGTGCGGGAACACCCGTTGCGAGGTGGGACGCAATGGTTCGAAACGGCCGAAGTGCAGCGAAATGTGCCAGGGGCGAACGCCCCGGGCGGCTCAGAACACCAGCCAGGTCAGCAGATAGAGCGTGTTGTTGTCCCCGGTTCGTGAGCCGTTGAACTTGCCGTACGCGACGTACTGCAGCGTGAAGCGCGCGTTCAGCCAGGGAAGGAAATCGAGCTCGCCGATCACCCCATCCGAGTCCGGGCGGCGGGCGCCGTAGGCGGCGTACAACGAATCGTCCACGCTTCCCGTCACCGAGAAATAGGCGACGGTGAAACCGACCCGCGAGGGGGCGTAGTACGAGGCGTCGATCCGGAGGTCATGCAGCGTGTTCCTCAGGTTGGCGGAGCGGCCGGCGGCGAACGATGCGTCGAGCCGCTGCCATTCCCCGGTCCACGATGCGTGCGCCGTGACGTGTCCCTCCGTTCCGCCCTGCTCGCCCGGCCTCGCGCGGCGCGCCGATCCCACGCGGCGCTCGTATTGCGCATCCAACCCGACGTCGGTGTAGCGGTCCGTGATGCCTCCCACGCCGCGCGGATACAGGCGGGCGGACATCCCATAGGTGCCGAGCTGGAGGTATTGCCGCCTGGAGCCGTGCTGCCAGGCGGCGCGCCAGTACGGCGCCACGCGCCGCACCACCCCGGTGGCGCTCGAGTCGGGCGGATGGTGCCCGCCCTGGAACGCCGACCGGTACACGCTGAATTCGCCGTACACGCGGTTGTCCCACAGCGCGTAGGCGCCGAGGCCGGCGACCCGCTGGGCGAGCGCGCCGTCCGCGAGCAGAGCGACGCCGGGCGTGGGAGCGATGCTGGACGTCGCGAATGGAAACCGCCACGCGGGCACGCCGTTCCAGACGTCCTGCACGGTGGGATTGTTGTTGAGCGTCGCCCCGTAGATGACCTCGCGCGAGCCCAATCGCCCGTGGTTTGCGTAGCGGATGTCGGCGTTGTCGACGGCGAGCGCGCCGCTCGACGCCTCATAGGTGAGCTGCAGGAACGTGCCGACCCTGGGGGTGATGGCCTCGCCCAGGAAGATGCTCAGCGCCTGGGGGAACTCGACGCCGCCGTTCACCGCCCCGGACTGGGCCTTGCTCGTGCGGGTGATGGAAGCCTGGAGCATCGCGGACCCGGGGGGGATCAAGTCGAGCTTGAGCGGCCGCTCGCTCGTGTCCTCCGCCTCGATCATGCGGAGGCCCGTGAGCGTGTAGCCGTTCAGCTTGAAGCGGCGCCCGAACGGCGTGAGCTGCGGGAAGGTCGTGTGGCACTGCCCGCACCGCAGGCCGGTCTGGCGTGAGAAGCTGGGGATCGGCTCGCGGTGGACCGCGCCCGTCCCGGCCGCGCCCGCGGCCGCCGCGCTGGCGCCCCGGCCGGCGAGCGCCAACGCCAGGATAACCGCGCCGAGCGCCGCAGACGGTGCGGCGCCGTGCGGCCGATCTGCGACTGGCTTAGCGCGCGGCGCGCAGCTCCGGGTGGGTGAGCGAGTAGACGTAGGCGGCGACCGCGCGCACCTGGGCCGGCGTGAGGTTGGCGCCGCCCATCGGCGGCATCGGGCTCGGTCCGTCCTTGGGATCCGGCACGCCGCGCTGGATCGTCGCGACGATGGACGCGTAGGTCCCGTCGCTGTCCAGCCACTTCGCATCCGTGAGGTTGGGCGCCAGTCCCGGCGTGCCCTTGCCGTCCGCCCCGTGGCACATGAGGCAGGCGCCGCCCGCCGCTTTGCCGTGGAAGATGCTGTCGCCCGAGGCGACCAGCCCGGGCGTGATCGCGTTGACGCTCACGTCCACGTCGTGTGGCAGCGCGGATGCCTGCTGCTGGGCGAGGGCGTGCCGGCCGGTGCCCGCCAGGAGCAGCGCCGCCAGGACCAGGGTCGTCGTCGTCTTCATGCTCGCGTTCCTTTCGCTCAAAATGCCAGCCACGCCGAGAGGAACAGCGTGTTGTTGTCCGTCGCCGCGCTGCCCGTGTTTCCGTCGAACTTGCCGTATCCCACGTACTGGGCCGTGAGCCGCGTGTTGAGCCATGGCAGGAAGTCGAGCTCGCCGATGAACCCGTTGCTGTTCGGACTGCCGCCGTATCGCAGCGCGTCGGCGTCGCCCGTGATCGAGAAGTAGCCGGCCGTCAGGCCCACGCGCCCGGCGGAGTAGTACGACCCGTCGATCTTGAAGGTCTTGAGGGTGTTCTCGGGGTTCGTGGCCGCGGCGGCCGCGAACGAGGCGTCGAGCGTCTGCCGCTCATGAATCCACGTCGTGTGCCCCGTCACGCTCCCTTTACCTACGCGGCGCTCATATTGCCCATCCAACGCGACATCGGTGTAGCGATCGGTCAGACCCGACACGCCGGTCGGGTACAGCCTCGTGGACATGCCGTATGTGCCGATTTCCAGGTACTGCCGCCCCCACGCGTGCATCAGGGCTCCCCGCCAATAGGGTGCCAGGGCTTTCAGCGTGTTCTCCGAGGTGCCATCGGCCGGGTGGGGGCCACCCTGCGGCGCGGACCGGTACACGGAGAATTCGCCGTAGACGGCGTTGTTCCACAGGCCGTAGGCGCCGAGGCCGGCGACCTGCTGCCCGAGGCCCCCTTCGATGAGCGTCGCCGCCGCGGGCGTGGGCGCGACCTCGGATGCCGTCCACGGAAACCCCCAGGCGGGCGTGGTATTCCAGACGTCCTGGACCGTCGGGTTGTTGTTGAGCGACAACCCGTAGATGAGCTCCTTGGACCCTAGCTTCCCCTGGTTGGCGTAACGAACGTCGAAGTTGTCGATGCCGAATGACCCCTCGGGTCCGCTGTAGGTGAACTGGAGGAAGGTTCCCAGGCGCGGCGTGATTTCCTCGCCGAGAAAGATACTCAGTTCCTGCGGCAACTCGACGGTCCCGTTCTGCGTGCCCGGTTGGGTCTTGTTCGTCCGGGTCATCGACGTGATGACCATCGCGGACACCGGAGGGATCAGGTTGATCTTGAGCGAGCGATTCGCCGTGTCCCCCGCTTCCACCAGCTGCAGCCCGGTGAGGGTGTAGCCGTTGAGCTTGAAGCGCCGCCCGAACGGCGTGAGCTGGGGGAACGTCGTGTGGCAGCGATCGCAGGCGAGTCCCGTCTGACGCGAGAAGCTCGGAATGACCTCGCGGTGGATCGTGTGTGCGTTCACCGTCACGCCGTCCGCCGCGATGGCGTTCCGTTGCAGCAGCGCCGCCGCTCCCACCGCGGACGCTCCCAGCGCGATGCCCGTCGTCAGGGGTCCAATGCGCATTGGCCGACTCGCTCCGTGAACAGGGAACAGTTGTCGAGAAGCCGCTCGTGACACGATGTTTTTTAACGTCAGCATCATGAAGATTAGCTGAGGAACGCGTGAGGGGACCGACCGTTGCATTCTGCAACCTCCGGCACTGGTCCGCCGCGCCGCCCCAGCGTCACTTAGATCGCGAGCGAATCCAATGGAAAGCAGTGCCCCCCTCGACGACCGCCTCGGCGATTTTACCGCCGACATCCGCATCCTCCCGCTGATCGCCATGGCGGCGCTGATCGGAGTGA
>JAEHDT010000019.1 GCA_016880225.1 Gemmatimonadota bacterium
AACGGCAGCAGGGCGATGACGGGCGTGAGGCAGATGCGCGCGAGGGTGAGGATGTTGGGCAGGGTCCAGCGCAACGAACCTCTCCTAGCTCAGCGTTTTCAGCACCATCTTGCTGATCGTTTTCAGGGTGTCGAACACGCCGTCGCCGCGGACCGCCACGGCCTCGAGGTACGGCGCATGGCCGATCCATTGGCCGTCGATCTTCTCGATGAGATTCTCGCCCGGATGGGACGCATCGGGAGTGATCTTCTGGTGGGCCCCATCGTCGATCGGCCACCCCGGGTTGAGCGAGGCCTGCAGATCGCGGACCGGCGCCGCGTTGGGCAGGTCGCGCTTGTTGTACTGGATGACGAACGGAATCTTGGTCAGGTCGTAGCCGTACTCGGACATGTTGTCGTACAGGTTCTGCATCGATTCGACGTTGGCTTCCATGCGCTCGATCTGGCTGTCGGCCACGAACACGATCCCGTCCACGCCTTTGAGAATCAGCTTACGGCTGGCGTTGTAGTACACCTGCCCCGGCACGGTGTACAGGTGAAACCGCGTCTTGAAGCCGCGGATGGTGCCCAGGTCCACCGGCAGAAAATCGAAGAACAGCGTGCGCTCGGTCTCGGTGGCGAGGGAGATCATCTTGCCGCGGGTGTTGGGCGAGACCTTGCCATAGATGTGCTCGAGGTTGGTAGTCTTGCCGCCCAGGCCCGGCCCGTAGTAAACGAGCTTGCAGTTGATCTCGCGGGACGCGTAGTTGATCATCGACATGGGACGCGCGTCCTCTCAACCGAAGAGTTTGTCAATTTCGTCTTCCGCCCCCTCGAGCAGCCCTTTCTCGGGCGTCGCCGGCCCCGCGCCCACTCGATTGAACATCTCAGCGAATACCTTGTTGAGCTTTTCCACCGCGCCCTTCCCCTTGAGCTTCACGAGGCCGAGGGTGGTACGCTGGTCGAACAACACGACGAGGATGACGCGCTTCGCCACGTCCGCGAGAAACATGGACTCCTTCTCGCCCTGGTGCACCAGCGAAGCGAATTCGTGCTCGCCGATCATCTTGGCGAGCTGGTCGTTGGCGCTGAAGTCGGCGGCGGTGAGGGAAGCGAACGCGGTGGGGTCGAACTGCGGCTGCTCGCCCACGGTGGCGACGAGCTGGCCGGTGCGGTCCACGAGCAGCGCGCAACGGGCGTTCGCATCGCGCAGGAACGCCTGCAGGTGCTGTTGGATCTGCTTGAAGTCGTTTTCCGAAAACGACCAGCTCGCCGCACCCGCCATCGCGTATCCCCGGTCAGTCGGACTCGGCCATGTCGCGCCGCGCCTCGAGCGCCTGCGCGATGGTCACGCCGTCCGCATACTCGAGATCCCCGCCCACGGGGAGCCCCCGCGCGATGCGGGTCACCCGGACACCCGTCGGCTTGAGCAGCTGCTGCAGGTACGTCGCGGTGACCTCGCCCTCCATCGAGGGGTTGGTCGCGATGATCACCTCGCGCACGCCCGCGCCGTTCGCGACGCGACCCACCAGTCGGTCGGGGTGCAGCGCCTCCGGACCAATCCCCTCGAGCGGCGAGATCCGTCCCCCCAGCACGTGGTAGCGGCCGCGGAACCGCCCCGCCCGCTCGATCGCCGTGACGTCCGAGGCCTCCTCGACCACGCACAACAGGCTCGCGTCACGCCGCGGGTCGCGGCAGATGGCGCAGGGATCGTCGTCGGTGAGCGTCCCGCACACGCCACACGTCGTGACCCGCTCGCGCACGGTGCGGATCGCGTCCGCGAGCCGCGTGGCGGCGTCCGCCGGCTGCTTCAACAGGTAAAACGTGAGCCGCTGCGCCGTCTTCCGTCCGATCCCGGGGAGCTTGGCCAGCTCCGTCACGAGATCTTCGATGGCCGACACGTGGCTTACAGTGGCAGCTGAAACGGAAGCGGCAGGCCGGAGGCGAGCTTTTTGACCTCCGCCTGATACAGCTCGGCGGCGCGCTGCTGCGCTTGCGACACCGCGGCGAGCACGAGGTCCTCGAGCATTTCCACGTCCCCCTGGGCGATCGCCTGGGGGTCGATCTTGATGGCCCGGATGTGGCCCCGCCCGTCGGCCGTGGCCGCCACCATCCCGCCGCCCGCCGTGCAGGTCACCGTCTGCTGGGCCAGCTGGGATTGGATTTCGGACAGCCGGAACTGCATCTGCTGCCCCAGCTGGAGCAGGCTGGATAAATCCGCCATGTGTCGAAAGTTACCCCTCGCCTAAACGGGTGGCAAGCTATTCCAACAGCTCCAAATCTAACGCGTCCACCGCCGTACCGAGGCCGGGATCCTTCGCCCGCAGCGCCTTGAGCCGCTCTGCCCGCGCCCCCTCCTCCGTCAGACGACCCGGCCGCGTAGCCGAGCGCTCCCCCTCCCCACCACCCGCTGCCTGCAGCCGAACCTGAACGCGTGCGCTCACGTACCGGCCCACCAGCTGGCTCAGCGCGTCGCGCTGCCGCTCCAGACCTTCCGCATGCACGGGATTGGTGTCGCGTAGGCGGATCGCCACGCTGCCGCCCTGCACGTCCGCCACCTCCGCCTGCTCGAGCAACGCCCCCAGCATCGGGCTCTTCACTCGAGCGTCGTCGACGATGCGTGGCCAGAGGGAGCGGAGACGGTCGAGGGTGAGGGGACCCTTCTCGGGCGGACTGTCGGACGGCCGCACTGGCGGACTGGCAGGCGACGACGGCGCGACGTCCCTGAGCACGGATCCATGCGTCGGATTCGGTCCGACCGTCCGACTGTCCGCCTGTGCGACACCCTTCAGGGCATCGATCACCGCCTGAAGCTCCACCGTCCTGCTCATCAGCGCCCAGCGCAGCAGCAACAGCTCGACGGCGAGCCGCGCGTTGCCGCTGGCGCGGAGCTGGGGCTCGAGCTCGGTGAGCACGGCCAGCAGCCGGACGACGTCGGGAGCGGGAAGCGGGGAGCGGTACCGTTCGATCAAAGCCGCCATCGCCTCGGTCAAGCCTTCCGGCTTCCCCCCGAGGTTCGCGAGCAGCACGGCCCGGAGGACCTCGCCCGCGCCGGCCACGAACTCCCCGAGGTCCGCGCCGCCGTCGACCAGCCGCTCCACGAGAGGAAACACCGCCGCCGCGTCCCGCTCCGCGACGAGGCGCAGCAGCTCGCCGTACACGTCGTCCGGAATCAGTCCCAGCACCTCGCGTACCCGCGCGGCCGTGACCGGCCCGGCGCCGAATGCCACGACCTGATCGAGAATGGAGAGCCCGTCGCGCATCCCGCCGTCCGCGCTCTTGGCGATCAGGTGGAGCGCGTCGTCGTCGGCCGCGAGCCCCTCCGCCGTGGCCACCTGCCGCAGCCGGTCGGCGATGGCGTGCGGGCCGATCCGCCGGAAGTCGAAGCGTTGCAGGCGCGACAGGATCGGCGCGGCGCTCTGCGCGATCTTCTGGGGCTCGGTGGTGGCGAACACGAACACCACGCGCGGCGGCGGCTCCTCCAGGATCTTCAGAAGCGCGTTCCACGCTTCGCGCGTCAGCATGTGCGCTTCGTCGACGATGTAGACCTTGTGTCGGCCCTCCGCGGAGGCGGCGTACATCGCCCGCTCGCGCAGGTCGCGCGCATCGTCCACGCCGCGGTTCGATGCCGCGTCCAGCTCGACCACGTCGAGGTTCACCACGCCGTTCCAGATGCGCGCGCAGGAATCGCACTCTCCGCACGGCTCCCCTGCGGCCGTCGCGCCGCGCCGCTCGCAGTTCAACGCCATCGCGAGAATCCGCGCCGCCGTCGTCTTCCCGACGCCGCGCGGGCCCGCGAACAAGTAGCCGTGCGCCACCCGACCGCCTGCCACCGCGCCGCGCAACGCCGCCGCGATGTGGTCCTGCACCAGCAGCTCGGAGAAACGCTTGGGCCGGTACTTGCGGGCGAGGGCGATCATCAGACTGGACGCTCAGACGCACAGACGAACAGGGGTGAACAGACCGAAGGGAACGGGACCAAGGTCACCTGCCCCCTTCCGCTGTTCTCGACTGTGCGTCTATGCGTCTCAATCTGTTCCCTGTTCACGAGTTGAATGCCCCAGGCACCCCGCAGCGACGCCCGCCATCGCTTAGCGCTGCTCCCTGCGGGGGCCTGACGCGATTCACGAGTGGACGACCTGCGGACCTGGGGCACCGAAAGCTAGTCGAGTGGTCCGGGAGGAACCAGGGACGCACACAAGGCGGTCCTTGCCCCGCTACGGCCGGGGGCAGCCCGACAGGTCGAACCGTCGCTCTACGGAGTCCACGCCCGCGTAGAGCGTCTGGTCGCGCGCGGCGTGCGCCGCGTCCAGCACGCCGGCGCTCCGGCGGGCCGCGTTGTAGGCGAGCCAGCGACTCTCGACCGACGACAGGCTGCGTCCCAAGCCCCCGCACGGCAGTTGCCCCCGCGTGAACAGCGCCGCGCGCTCGCCGAAGTCTCGCACCGATTGCGTGAGCGAGTCCGCGGCGATATCGATCGCCGCCCGCACCGGCGCGCGCACCGGTGCGGCGGCCGTAGGTGCTGGGGGAGGCGTGGGCTTCGGCTTGGGCGCAGGTTTCGGCGGCGTCTTGCGGGGCGCCGTCGCCTGGTGGCGGGGCCACACCTTCCCCTTGAGCGCCCACACCTTGGTGGCGAGCGCCGACACCTTGGTCGTGAGCGTGGACCACTTGCTCGTGACCGTGGACCAGTCTGGCAACGACGGCAGAGCCGGTTGAAACCACCAAAACGCCCCCGCCCCGGCGGCTCCGACCAGCAGCAGGAACAGGGTCACCCAGACCTTGCGCGGCAGCCTGCGCCGGCGACGGCGGGCGGCCCGCGGGGCCTCCTCGAACTCCGCCGGCTGCTCCAGCGCCGTGTCATCGGTGCGCTCGAACTCGTCCGGCCACACCGGCGCCGCAGCGTCCGCACCGAGATCCGTCGGGGCCTGGGGCTCAGACCCTTCCTCGAGCTCGGGCTCAGAGCGCAGCGGCGCCGGACGCGGGGGCGGGGGCGGGGGCGCAGCCGGGAACGCCGCGCGGGGCGGAGGCGTGGGTCGCCGCGGCGGGAGCGGCGGCGGCATGTCCTCCGCCGCGGTGAGGAACTTGAGCTCTCCCGTGTCCACGGGCTCGCGTTCCGGCGCCCGCGGAGGCGGTGGTTCGGACGGGGACGGACTCGGGGGTGGCTTCGGCTTGGCCGCGGCGGGAGTGAACTTCGGCTCGGCCGGTCGCGGCGCCGCCGGGGGCGGAGCGACCGCGGCGTGGGGCCCGGACCGACCGGACGTCGTGGCCGCACCGTGAGCGTGGTAGTTCCTCCACGTGACGAACGAGCGCTTCCTGCCGTCCGGCCGGATCGAGTCGGGGTTCAGGAGCTCATAGAACGGCAGGGGCGTGTTGACCCACGCTTCGTCCGAGCTCGCCCGGAAGAAGGCCCCTGACGGCTCCGCCGGGTCCGTGCCGAGCAGCAGCGCAACCTGCCACGGCTCGCCGAAGTATTGCTCGTGTGTCTCGACGTCGTACTGCGTGATGGTCAACGGCAGTGGCGGGTGAGTGTGGTACCAGCCGATGAGGTAAGCCTTCTGCTCCTCGAGCTGCGCCTGGACGCGGTCCCACAGCCGGGTCACGATGTCGCGCGTGCGGTCGCTGTAGAGAGCCAGGCTCAAGCGCACGGCGGCGTCGATCACGAGGTAGGAGACGTTGGTCTCCGGACACTCGCACAAGTCGCCCAGCAGGAAGCCGAGCACCCCCTGGCCCGGGCGCGCCGGCGCGGCCACGTGCTCGTGGATCGCGCTCAGGGCGGTTTGCGACAGAAAGACGGGAAACGGGACGTCGCCCGGGCGGGAGGAGCCCTCACCAGCGGGGCTCCACGGAATCGACCGGGCGGTAGGTATCGGTTGGCGCAGCGGACCGCCTGTGCCCATCGCCATCAAGATAATGCCCGACTCAGCGCAGCGCCGACCTGATGACCTCGGCCGCGCGCACCACGTCGTCGCGGGACACGTCGAGGTGCGTAACCGCCCGCAGCCGGTGCGTGCCGAACGGCACCAGCCGCACGCCGGCCTGCGCCAGCTTCGGGATCACGCCGTCGGCGGTCTGGCCACCCCCCACGAGGTCGATCATCACGATGTTCGACTCTGGAGCGGACGGACGGAGGGCGGGGCAGTCCGACAGGCGCTGCGCGAGCAGACGGGCGTTCTCATGATCCTCCGACAGCCGGTTCATGTTGTGCTCGAGCGCATACAGCCCCGCCGCGGCGAGGATGCCGGACTGGCGCATCCCCCCGCCCAGGCGCTTGCGGATCTCCCAGGCGCGCGCCCGCTCATTCTCGCGCGCGGAGAACGCGAGACACGACCCAACGGGGCAGCCGAGTCCCTTGGAAAGGCTCACCATCACCGTGGCGACTCCGCGCGCCAGACGGGCCGGTGGGACTGCCAGTGCCGCGGCCGCGTTCCAAAGCCGTGCGCCGTCGAGATGCACGGGCAGCCGGGCGGCACGCGCCGCGCCGACGATCCCGTCCATCACGTCGGGCGCCATCACCTTGCCGCCGGCGGCGTTGTGCGTGTTCTCAACCGCGAGCGCACCGGCCCGCGGCAGGTGGGGCGACGGAGGCCGCAGCGCGACGTTCACCTGCTCTGCCGTCAACAGGCCGTCGGGGGTCGCGATGGGGCGGATCTGCACACCCCAGTTCGCGGCGACGCCCGCCAGCTCGTAGTGCACCAGGTGGGCATTCGCCTCCAGCAGCAGCTCGGTCCCGGGAGGCGCCAGCAGCGCGACCCCGGTCTGATTCGCCTGCGTGCCCGAGGGAAAGAAGAGGGCGTCGTCCATGCCGAGCAGCTCCGCCACGCGTTCCTCGAGGCGGCGCGTGGTGGGATCGCGATCAAGGACGGCGTCGCCGACGTCCGCCTCGGCCATCGCCCGGCGCATGGCGGGCGACGGCCGCGTGACCGTGTCGCTCCGCAGATCGATCGTGCTCGGCGTCATCCCAGCTGGACCCGCTGGGAGCGGCGCATGCGGACCAGGTCGTACGTCTCCGCCACCTCGCCGCCGAGCAGGAACAGGTAGGCGGTGTAGTAGATCCAGAGCAGGAACAGAAACAGTGCGACGATGTTGGCGTCCGAGGCCACGCGGTCGAGCGTGGCGAAGCGGATCACGTACAAGGCGTACAGCCGCTTCGCCACTTCGAAGCCGAGCGCGCAGAACACCGCCGCGACGACCGCCGTGCGCCAGTAGATGCGCCGGCTCGGCAGCAGCTTGAAGACCGTGAAGAACAGCACCACGCCGAGCGCGAAGGCGATCGTCTCGAGGCTGAAGCGCCACAGCCACTCGACCAGGAAGGTCCGGCCCAGCACGGTCGCGTGGCGCGCTTCCCACGTGGTCACCAGCGCCCCCAGCACCAGCAGTGCCCCGGTGCACAGCACCATCACCAGGTCGAGCAGCTTGGCGACGGGCCACGGGCGCCGCTCGTCGGTGTCGAACACCTCGTTGAGCGCGGCCCGCAAGCCGCCGAACAGGCGGGTAGAGAACCACAGAAACAGCGGCAGCCCGACGGCGGTGAGACGGACCCGTTGCCGCACGACGCCGGCCAGCGCGCCCTCGACGTCGGCGAACGCCGCCCCCGGCACGCCGCCCGCCGTGGTCGGCAGCAGGCGGGCGAGCAGCTCGTGCAGGTCCACCTGCTGCGCCGTGATTTGATGTTGCACCAGATAGCCGAGGGCGGCGAGCAGCAGGGCCACGAACGGGATGATTGTGAGCAGTAGGTCGAACGATAGGGCGCTGGCGAGGAAGGGGATGTTGTCTTCGAAGGCCGCCTCGAACGTGCGGCGGGCGATCCCGGCCACCGACCGATGCCAGCCGCCTTCGGCCCTCACGCGACGGGCTCGTCCTCCTCCTCGGCGCCCGGTGCCGGGCGCGGCAGCGCGGCGCCCCCGCCCCGCTTCGACCCACGACGCCGCTGCTTCGCGTCGGCCAGCCGCCGTTCCAGCGCCGCCCGGGCCGTGGGCGTTTCTTCTACACCCGCGTCCGCCGCCTCGAGCAGCTCGCCCAGCTCACCGGCCTTGTCGGCGGCGAGATCGCGCAGTCCCCGGAGCTTGCGCGAGAGCCGGCCGCGCGCCGCCTCTCCCGGCTCGGGCGCGAACAGGAATCCCAGCACCGCGCCCAGACTCACGCCCAGGAGGAACGCCCCGAACCCGGACCCACCCTCCCGCTCGCTCATTCGCCCGCCTCCAGGTCGTCCGGCGCCGCCACCGCCACGGGACGCGGCTGCGCATGCGACTGGAGCGGCGGCCTGACGTAGCGGTCGGTGATGGCGCGGGTATCGGCCACGCGCAGCTGCTCGAACAGGAAGGCGAACGTCCGCTCAAGATCGGCCGCGATCGCGCTCCGCACGTCCGCCGGCAGGTCCCACATGCGCCGCTTGAACGGGCCGATCGCCTTCTTGCGGCTCTTGTAGATGAACTGCTCCTCCGTGTCCCCTTTCTTCCGCTCGTCCTTGCACTCGGCCTTGACCCACTCGTTGATCTCGCGCCGCAGGTCCGCCGGCAGCCTGGGGTGGTCGAACACCATGGTCTGGAAGTTCGTCGCCAGGTGGATCTCGATCGCCTCGACCCTGGGGAAGTTGCCGAAGGCATCGGGCGGCAGCGTGGAGGCGCCGTGCTGCACGGCGCCTCCCAGGCCGTACGTGCCGCGCGCCTCGGCGGACAGCGCCTCGAGCGCCTCCAGGTCGAGCTGCACCTTGGCGATCGACCCATCGGGCAGCACCACGCCGCCGTGGCTGGTTCCGGTCTGGACGGAGATCTTGCTGATGCCCGTGTATCGGCCCAGGCGCGCGAGGGTGCGCGCGTAGCCGTCCATGAACGCCTTGAGCTCGTGCACGTCCGAGTTCTTGCCGCCCACTTCGCCGATCTCCGCGCCCACCGACACCGTCACGCCGTCGGGTTCGCGGTCGCGGATGAACTTGGTCAGCTCGGCTGCGCGCTCGTAGTTGACCCGCTGCTGCTGGTCGAGCGTTCCCTGCGACAGGTCGACGAGCGTTGAGGTATCGACGTCGATGTTGTAGAAGCCGGCGTGCAGCTCCTCCTCGATCAGGGTGCGGATCGCCTGCAGCTCCGTGTCGGGCTCGGCAGCGTACTTCTTGGCGTTCACCTGGACGTGGTCGCCCTGGATGAACAGCGGCCCGGTGAATCCTTCCCGCAGCGCCGCCGCGGTCATCACCGCGACGTACTCGGCAGGGCGCTGGTCGGTGTAGCCGATCTCGGAGCGGGCGATCTCGCAGATGACGGCCCCCACGTCGAGCCGCCGGGCGGCCCGGAAGATGGCGCGCGCCGAGTCGTAGGCGAGCACGCGCACGTTGATCGCCGGCGTGGTGAAGGGGCGGACTTCGCCGCGCCCGCGCGCGAGGTACAGCTCGTGAATCGATGCCGGCCGCACCCCCGCGTGCTGGCCAATCTCCCAGATCAGCCACCGCGCCCGGTCGCGCTCGTCCGGCGCGCCGAACACCGCCTGGCGCACCAACTCGTCCAGCGCGGCGCTCTGGCGCGCCGCCGGGCTCTGGAACCGTTGCAGCGTCGT
Organism: Gemmatimonadota bacterium; assembly: GCA_016880225.1. GTDB lineage: Bacteria > Gemmatimonadota > Gemmatimonadetes > Gemmatimonadales > GWC2-71-9 > AG41. Next base: position 9,522 of record JAEHDT010000019.1, read on the forward strand.
GTCGGGTGCCTTGGCCATGCCCACCATCCCTCCTCGCGACGAATCTAGGCCGCGCCTACCTCGATGACCAGTCCGTCGTAGGCCGGCGCGATCCCCGGGGGAAGGCGCGCCGCCAGCTCCGCGTGCGGCGCGTCGTGCGTCAGGTGCGTGAGAAACGTTTGCCGCGCGCCGATCTGCTGCGCCGCCGCTACGGCTTCGGGAATCGAAAGATGCAGCGGGTGGGGACGCGGCAAGAGCGCGTTCAGAACCAGCAGCTCGAGCCCCGCGAGCCGGGCCAGTGACGCCGCGGGAATCGCCTTCACATCGGTGATGTAGGCGATCGGCCCCACCCGGAAGCCGAGCACGGTGCGATCGCCGTGCGGCAGAGGGAGCGCCCGCACCGGCATCCCCGCGATCTCCGTCTCTCGATCCGGCTCGAGCGTATGCCCGACGAGCTCCGGTTTGTTGGTCCCCGGCTGCGCCGGCGTGCCGTCGAAGATGTAATCGAACCGGCGCTGTAACTCGGCGAGCGTGCCGGCGGCGCCGTACACGTCGAGCGGCGCCCGCCGACGTATCGAGACGGCGCGGAGGTCGTCGATCCCGTGCACGTGGTCGGCGTGCGCATGCGTGAACAACACCGCGTCCACGGCACCGACCCCCGCGCCGACCAGCTGCAGCCGCAGCTCGGGCGGCGTGTCGATGAGCAGCCGCCTGCCCCCCGACTCGATCAGCGCCGCCGTCCGGGTGCGGCGATCCCGGGGGTCGGGCGACGTACAGGTACGGCACGTGCACCCGATCTGGGGGACCCCGTACGATGTGCCCGTCCCCAGGAACACCAGCTTCACGTCACACGACCTCGACCTTCAGAAGATTCGTGGTCCCGGACACGCCCCACGGGAGCCCCGCCGTCATCACGATCCGATCCCCGGCCCGGGCGACTCCGCGTCGCAGGATCAGATCGCGCACCACCGCGAGCATGGCGTCGTAGCCCGGGACCCGGTCCACGACGACGGGCGTCACGCCCCACACGAGGGCGAGATGGCGGTACGTCGCGGGCTCCGTGGTCACGGCGAGGATCGGCACCGGGGTGCGGAGCGCCGCCACCTTGCGCGCGGTGAAGCCGCCCTGCGTGATCGTGACGATGAGAGGCGTCTGCAGCATCCGGGCGACGGCGCTCGTGCCCAGCGCGATCGCGTCCTCGACCGAGACCGTCTCACCCTGCACCGGCCGGCGCTCGTCCCGGCTCGACCCCACCAGGGCGGCGACGCCGGGGCGCTCCATCTCGCGGATGATGCGGTCCATCGCCCGCACCGCCTCGAACGGATAGTCTCCCACCGCCGTCTCGGCCGAAAGCATCACGGCGTCCGTCCCGTCGAGGATCGCGTTGGCGACGTCGGAGGCTTCGGCACGGGTGGGCCGCGGGTTGTGCACCATGGATTCGAGCATCTGGGTCGCCGTGATCACCGGCTTGCCGTGACGGCTCGCTTCGCGGATGAGACGCTTCTGCACGAGCGGCACCTCTTCGAACGGCAGCTCCACCCCGAGGTCGCCACGCGCCACCATCACGGCGTCGCAGGCTTCGAGGATGCGCGTCAGGTCGTCCAAGGCCGTAGCCTTCTCGATCTTGGCGACGAGCTTCGTCTCCGGCGGAACGAGGGCCCGCAGCTCGGCCAGATCCTCCGCCCGGCGGACGAACGAGAGGGCGAGGTAGTCGGCCCCCGCGGCAACGGCGTCCGCTGCATCCTCGCGGTCCTTATCCGTGAGCGCGGGAGCGGACACGTGCAGCCCGGGGAGGTTCATCCCCTTGTTCGACGTCAGGGTGCCGCCGTCCAAGACTTTGCCCTCGACGCGCGGTGGCGCGATCCCGGTCACCTCGAGTGAGAGCAGCCCGTCGTTCAACAGGATGCGGGCACCCACACGCACGTCGGCGGCGAGGTCGGCGTACGTGGTCGGCAGCTCGTCGTCCCGGGCGACCTCCTCGGGAGCGAATACCACCACGTCCCCGGGGCGGAGCTCGCGGGGCGCAGCCAACCGCCCCACCCGGATACGCGGGCCTTGGAGATCGACGAGCACGGCGACCGCGACGTCGGCGGCCCGGGCCGCCTGCCGCACCGCCGCGATCCACCCCGCCCGCAGCTCCGGCGTCCCGTGCGACGCGTTCACCCGGATCACGTTCGCACCGGCCGCAATCAGGCCCGCGATGCGCTCCTCGCTGCCCGTGGCGGGGCCGAGCGTCGCGACGATCTTCGTACGGCGGATCAGCAGGATGGTCTCCTTTCCGTCGCCGCGGTTATCAACATCGCACGTGGACTCAAGATCTGTGGAAAACTCGGTGGCCGAGCGTCGCGGTCAAGATCGCTCGATGCGGACCGCAGGCCCGACTCGCGCTGTGAGGTAAGTGGTTCTCAACTGGTCCGCTACGCAGCGGACCTCAAGTGCTGTCTCGGGTGCATCGAACCCGAGCCACGCAGCCCGGACCCGTGCATAAAGATACGCACATGTGTAACCCTACCGGACCACTCCGATCTGTTTCTCGGCCAGCCGCTGCTCGAACTCCCCGAGCACGTGCACGGTGCGGGCGATGCTCGACGCCGGGAGGCCTTCGATCGCCCGCGCCGCGAGGCGGCGCTCGAGCTGGCCGGCGCGCAGCAGCACTTCCAGGCCGTGCCGCGTGAGCGTCACCCGCACACCGCGGTCGTCCTCGGGGTCGGGCGTGGTCTCGACCAGTCCCTTCGTTTCGAGCCGCTGGATGAACGTGGTCGCGGCCGCGCGGGATACCCGCAGCTGGGCCGCGATCTCCTTGGGGCGGGCGCCGTCCGGGCCGCCTGCATCTACGGCCACCAGCGCCGCGTGCGCGCGATGCGACAGGTGATAGGCGCCGAACGCCCGGTCACCGGCACGCTGCACGGCGGCGTGCGCGGCGGCGATCGCGTCGGTCAGTTGCAGCGCCAGCTCGGAGCGGTCGGTCATGCAGGCGTCGCGAGACTCGATATTAGTTAATATGCTAATTGTTAATATACTAAATACTTTCCGGTGGCGCAACCCGCCCGGCTCAGCAGGTCTCCGACCAATCCACCGGCGACGTCGCCCCGCACCGGACGCACTTGAGCGTCACCGGGTTCGCGGCGAAATCCTGGCGGTAGTGGCACAGCGGGCATACTGCGTAGGTCGTCGCCACCTCGCTCCCCTTCCCTCCCAGCGTGGGGCGCAACAGGCCGGTGCGGACTACGATGCTCCAGTGGTCGGGGGGCTCGGTCCGGATCGTCACGTCGCCCTTGGCCAGCCGAACACGCTGCTGACGCACCTCCACCACGACGTGCCCGTCGGGCGACTCCTCCACGATGGGATACCACGCCCCCCGACGGAGAATGTCCGCCACGTTGTCCGCACACCGGGCCCATCCGAGGGTGACGCGCATGAGAGTGGAGGCCCCCATGATACCACGTTTTGCTAGATTTCGTTATGCGCGAACTCGGCCGCATCGTCCGCTTGCAGATCCAGCGGAGCTCCCTCAAGACGGGTGAGAAGCCCAACCGTGTGTACGACCCCGGCCCGCTCCTGTCGGTGGACCGGTTGGCCGTGGGGCCCGACGGCGCGTTGGGCTGGAGCCCCGACGGATCCTGGGTGGTGGACGTTCACCACCGCTCCCACCCGCGCACCAAGAACGAGGATGGTGCGCACGGGCTGTCCCTTGGCTTCACTTCCCACTATGCCGAGATGCGCCGCCGCTTCGGGGACCGCATCACGCCGGGCTGTGCCGGCGAGAACATCCTCGTCGATGCGGATGGGCGGATCGGGTTCGAGCAGCTGGAGCGGGGGGTCGCGCTGGTCGCCAAGGACGGGGAGATAGTCGCCCGCCTTCAGGTGCTTCAGGTCGCGCACCCGTGCCGGCCGTTCAGCGGCTGGGCGCTGGGAGGCATGGTGGAAAGCGAGGTGCTGAAGGAGACGCTGCGGTTCCTGGACGAGGGAACGCGCGGATTCTACTGCCAGGGGACGGGGTCTGGGATCGTCGCGGTGGGAGACCGGGTGGCGGTGCTGTGAACGCCCGTCGTCAGCTCAACTCATCCCACGCCAGCGTCGCCGCCTTCTTGCACCGCTCGCAGGCGAGCTCCTTCACGTCGGATTCGAACGCCTGGCGGTGGCGGCAGGCGGGACAGACCGCGTAGGTGAGGGGGAACAGCCGCCCGACCCGTTGGATCTCACGCGGCTCGCACCGCACGATGCTCCAGCGCTCGGGGGGATGATAGCGGATTTCCAAGAAGCGCCGGTCGACCGGCACGTTGCGCCGGTTCACGTCCAGGACCACGATATGGCTCGACGAGATGCGCACGACGGGGTACCACGCCCCGCGCCGCAGGAGGTGCGCGCCGGGCCGGCCGACGCGGGCCCAGCCCTTAGCCTGCAGCCGCGTGGGCGTCATCGGGCGCAGTGGGATGCTCACGCTGGTACAATAACACGAGCCGCGCCCGCGCGGTCGTGACACCCGTCACACGACCGGGACCTCGGGCGATGTGACGCCTGACCCGCTGCGCTCAGCCGCACTCCGAAAAGCCGCACACGTGACATTTGGCGCAGCCCTCGATGAAGGCGAGCTGCGATCCGCAATCGGGGCACGCACCGATGAAGTCCTGCGCCTCGCCGGTGCGCTCGCCGGCCGTTCCCTCCGGCCCCGCGACGCTCAGCCGCATCGGCGCGACCGTACCTCCTCCCCCGAGCAGGTCCTGCTGGATGCCCTGCTTCTCCTGCATCCATTTCTCGATCGCGATGCCGATCGCGTCGGGCACCGAGAGCACCTTGTTCGGCCCCAGGCCCACCACCCGGTCGGACGAGATCCCGCGTACTTGGCGGTATACCTCGCGCATGGGGATACCCGAGCGCAACGCGAGCGAGATGAGGCGGCCGATGGCCTCGACGTCGGCCATCAACGCGCCGCCGGCCTTGCCGAGCGAGATGAACACCTCGAACGGCTGGCCTTTGTCGTCTTCGGTGATGTTCACGTACATGGTGCCGAGCGGCGTTTCGATGCGCCGGGTGGCGCCCTTCAGCAGGTCGGGCCGCGATCGCTTGGCCCGTCGCTGCAGGTTCTCCGCCTCGGCATCGTGCAGCTGGTCGCGGGTGCGGGCCAGCTCGGCTTCGAGCTCCGCGATCCGGCCCAGCGCCTCCGCCAGGGCGTCGTGCCCGGCCGCCGGCTCCTGGACCTTCTTGGGCGTCGCGCCGGTCGAGAGCACCTGCATCTCGCGCGCGCCGTCGCGGTACACCGTCACGCCCTTGCAGCCGAGCTTGTACGCGTAGCGATAGATCTTCTCCACGTACTCCTCGGTCGCGTCGTTCGCGAAGTTGCACGTCTTGGAGATCGCCGAGTCCGTGAACTCCTGGAACGCCGCCTGCATCTGAATGTGCCACTCGGGGGTGACGTCGTGCGCCGTGACGAACACGCGCTGCCACTTCGCCGGCACCTGGTCGAAGTGGATGTGGCCCGCCGCGGCGATCTGCTGCATCAAGGAGTCGGAATACCACCCTTCCTCCTTGGCGAGCGCCACGAAGTCCTCGTTCACGTCGGGCATGAGCACGCCCGCCTGATTCCGCATGAACGCGACGGCGAACAGCGGCTCGATCCCCGACGAGCACCCCGCGATGATCGAAATCGTGCCGGTGGGGGCGACCGTCGTGAGGTTGCAGTTCCGCAGCCGGCGCATCGGCCGGATGCGCTCACCCTTCGCCCCGCGGGCGCACGTCGCGTCCGGGCCCCAGATCGACCGCTCCCACTCGGAGAAGACGCCGCGCTGCTCCGCGAGCTTCTCCGACGCCGCCTTCGCCTCCTCGTCCACGAACTCCATGACCTTGCGGCCCAGCGCCACCCCTTCATCCGAGTTGTAGGGGATGCCGAGCCGTACCAGCAGGTCGGCCCACCCCATGACCCCCAGGCCGATCCGGCGGATGCGCTGCGCCAGCTCGTCGATTTCGGGGAGCGGGTACTTGTTCGCGTCGATGACGTTGTCGAGGAAATGGGTGCACAGGTGCACGACCGTGCGCAGCCGCTCCCAATCCACGTCGCCGCCCCTGACGAACAGCCCCAGGTTCACCGACCCCAGGTTGCAGACGTCGTACGGCAGCAGCGGCTGCTCGCCGCAGGGGTTGGTCGCCTCGTAGCTGCCCAGGTGCGGGACCGGGTTGTAGTGGTTCGCCCGGTCGATGAAGTACACGCCCGGCTCTCCGGTCTTCCACGCGCCGTGCACGATCTTCCGGAACACCTCGCGCGCGTCGAGCCGGCCCACGGCGTTGCCGCTGCGCGGGTGGATCAGGTCGTAGCTCGTTCCCTCCTCCACCGCGCGCATGAACGCGTCCGTCACCGCCACCGAGATGTTGAAGTTCGTCACCTGGCTCAGGTCCTCCTTACAGGCGATGAACTCGAGAATGTCGGGGTGGTCGACGCGAAGGATGCCCATGTTCGCGCCGCGGCGCGTCCCGCCCTGCTTCACGACGTCGGTGGAGGCGTCGTACAGCTTCATGAACGATACCGGACCCGACGCCACTCCCATGGTGGATCGCACCACGTCGTTCTTGGGACGGAGGCGCGAGAACGAGAACCCCGTGCCGCCGCCCGACTGATGCACGAGGGCCATCGCCCGCAGCGTATCGTAAATGCCGCTCCTGCCGTTCGACAGGCAATCGTCCACCGGAAGCACGAAGCAGGCGGAGAGCTGGCCCAGCGGGCGACCGGCGTTCATGAGCGTGGGGGAATTGGGCATCCACACCCGCGTGGCCATCAGCTCGAAGAACGTTTCGGCGAGCCCTTCCACCGCCTTTGCCGACGCGCCATAGCGCTGGTCAGGCTCGGCGATGGTGCGCGCCACGCGCCAGAACAGGTCCTCGGGGCGCTCGACGGGCTTCCCCTGGTCGTCCTTCAGGAGGTAGCGCCGCTCGAGGACGGTGATGGCGTTCTGGCTCAAATCGAGCGTGGCGGTGCGGCCGGAAGCAGTCATGCGGGCTCGTCCCTCGCGGAGGTGAGCTGGCTCACCAAACG
>JAEHDT010000177.1 GCA_016880225.1 Gemmatimonadota bacterium
CGCGCTGCGCGGCGGCACGCTGCCCGGTGGCGGCGAGGGCGTCGGCGAGGTCGAGCCGCGCGCGGGCCGTCTCGAACGGAGCGCCGCTCTGCTCGTACAGCTCGGCCGCCGTTTCGAGCTGGCTCGCCGCGGCGGCCGCGTCACCGCGGCTGCCGAGCAGCGTGCCGTTCGCCGCCGCAACCGATGCGGCGAGCGCGGTCGAGCCGAGTGCCTGCGCGATGCGCTGCAGCTCGTCGCGCGCCCGCTCGGCGGCGGCCCAATCGGCCCGCGCGGCGTGTGCCCGGACCACCAGCTCGAGGGCGCCTGCGCGCGTCGTGGGTTCCCCGTCGCCCACCTGTGCCAGGAAGCGCTCCAGGTCGGCCGCGGCCTCGTCCGGGGCTCCGCGCTCGAGCGTGAGCGCCGCCTGTCCCAATCGGGCGATCGGCTGCGCCCCGGCGCGCTCGAACAGCGTCGCCGCCTCGTCGAGCCGGCCCTGGCGCCGCCGCAGCTCGCCGAGCCGGGCGACGGCTTGGATGGCGAGCGGGGGGCGCACCTGCTCCAGATCGCGGCTCGCGGCGGCGAGCTCGGCTTCCGCGTCAGCCCACTGGCCGCGCCAGATCAGCACGCCGGCGTACTGGGTGCGGCACACCGCCGACAGCGGCCGCAGGCGCCAGCGCTTGGTGAATTCCTGCACGCGGGCGCACCACTGGGCGGCGCGGTCGTAGTCGCGGACCCGCTCGCACGCGAAGATCTGCCAGCAGCACACGACGCCGACCGTGTGCAGCTCCTTCACTTCACCCGCCGTCGCGGCGGCGGTGGCCTCGTCCAGGCACCGCATCCCGGCGGCCACGTCGCCAGCGCTCACACGCGCCAGCCCTTCCAGGGCGAGGCCCGTGAACTCGAGCCCGCGATCGGCCGTGGCACGGCCCAGCGCGGCGGCCGCCACGCCCGCGTCGCGCGCCGCGGCGGTGTCGTGCCCGCGGAACAAGGCGTATTCCCCGTCGCGCAGCAGCAGCCAGCCGTACTCGGCCGTCCGCTCGTGGCCGGCGAGCAGCCGCCGCGCACGCTCCAGCCATCCCAGGGCGACGGCCGTATCGCCCCGGAAGGCGAGGTAGTCCCACACGAGCCACAGAGCGACGCGGGCCGCGCCGAGGGGGTCGCCCTGGTCGCGATACAGGCGGTAGGCGCGCTCGCGGGCGTCGAGGGTCAGCGCCGCGTCGTCGAGCCACCACGCCGCCAGTCCGAGTTGCTCCAGGGCCTGTGGCGTCTCGTGGGCGGCGACGCTGGTCTGGAACTGGGCGCGTGCTTCCTCCCAGGCGCCGCGCTGCAGCGCCTGCGTGCCGGCTCCGTACGTATCGGTGGAGGTCATCCGCCCCGGTAACTTAGCCTGCCCTCCGGTCTTTGGCCCCGATCGCCTGTCGCCGCTCGTCTCGTCGACGAGCACGTCAGGACTTTGCCCGGTTTCGTGCTTCGGAGCGCATCCCGGGAACATCCCGTCGTCCAAATGTGTCGTGCATCCATGGGTGGTGTCACGAGAGCTCAAGGAGACCGGATGCGAGGGTACGCGCTGGCGATGGGAATCGTCCTCACGGTGGGGTACGGCTGTGTGGCACAGATGGCCGTCCGCTCCGCGGCCGTGAGGCAGGCGGTGGGCCCGGGGGCAGGGGTGGGGGTGGGGGCAGGGGTGGGCTCCGGGAGTGCGCCGGCGGCCGCCCCGGACACCGTGTGGTGCGGCGGAACGCTTCCGCCAGTGGTGGTCGAGGCCCCGGCCGCCGCCGCGGCCGGCGTGGGTGTCGCCGTCGTCACCCGGCTCGGGCGCGTGAGTTGGTCCCTGCCGTGCGAGACGCCGCTACGGCGGGCGGATCGCGCGACTTGAGCGGGGGAGGCGGCATGGATCTCTTGCTCTTCGAGACCAAGCGGAGGACCGACCGGCGGGTATTGGGCGTCGGGTTCGCGTCGCTGGCGGCGCACACCGCCGTGATCACGGCCGCCGTGTACGGAACCCTCCACACGGCGCCGGCGGAGACGACGGTGAGGCTCGATACGACCGTGGTGCTGCTCGCGCCCGAGCCGAAGCAAGCCCCGCCCCCGCCGCTCCAGATCAGCGAGCCGTTGCGGGGCTTCCAAACGATCGCCGTGCCTGATGAGATCCCCACGAGTGTGCCACGGATCGACCTGGAGGAGCGCTTCGATCCGCGTGACTACTCGGGGGTGGGAGTGGAGGGTGGGCGCGCCGAGGGCGCCGTGCCGCCCGCGGACGGCGTGTACGACGAGACGTTGGTGCAGCAGCGGCCCGCCTTGGTCGCGGCTCCGCCTCCGTACTATCCCAATCTCCTGAGGCAGGCGGGGATCGAGGGCAGGGTGTTGTTGCGCGCCATCGTGGACACCACCGGCCGCGCCGAGCCCAACTCGATCGAGGTCGTGTCGAGCCCCGATCCCGCCTTCGATGCGCCGGCGCGGGACTGGGTGCGGCAGGCCAGGTTCCGGCCGGCGCGGTTCGGAGGCCAGGCCGTGCGGGCGCACGTGACGATACCGTTGCAGTATTCCCTGACGCGCGGCTGACCCTCAGGTTCCTTTCCGCCGCCTTGCCCCCCGGGTTTCCGGGCATAGACTCTCTACATGCCCGCGAAACGGCTGGCCAAACCGAGGCAGCGGACGAAGGCCGATGCCCACCGGGCGCTCCGCGACCACGTGCGCTCGCTGCTCTCCGAGTCACACGCCCACATGGATTTCGCGGACGCGATCGCCGGTTGGCCCGCCGATCTGCGGGGGGCGAAGCCCGCGGGACAGCCGTTCACTCCCTGGCGCCTGCTCGAGCACATCCGGATATCGCAGTGGGACATCGTCGAGTTCACGAAGAGCGCAAAGCACGTGTCCCCCGAATGGCCGGCGGGCTACTGGCCGGCCGGCGACGCGCCCCCCGCGCCGGACGCCTGGGACGCGAGCGTCGCCCAGATCCGGCGCGATCTCCGGGCCATGGGCCGCATCGTCGCCGACCCGAAGACGGATCTGTTCGCCCGCATTCCGCACGGCACCGGACAGACCGTGCTGCGCGAGGCCCTCGTCCTCGCCGACCACAACGCATATCACCTCGGCCAGCTGGTCTTGTTGAAACGGCTGCTCGGGCTGCACCGGGCTGGCTAGGAGGACGACGATGGTGCCTCGCGGGCAGCACCACACCGTCGAGCGGCGCGTCCTGCCGCCGCGCCGCAGCGGTCTCGAGCGCCGCCTGGGTGAGCGCCGCCTGGAGCTGATCTCGCTCGACGAGGAACGCCGCGATCACGCCGACCGGCGCGCCGCGCTGGAGCGGCGACTCGCGGGGCGCCGGCACACCGACGCCGGCCACCACGACAAGCTCGTCGTGCTGGTGGTGAGCGAGCAGGAAGCGGCCGCGGGGCGCGTGCGGGAGCTCTTGGGCGGCGCCGGCCCGGACCGGTTCGTGGTGACGACCGCTGCGCCCGGCGCGTCGCTCGAACGGCTGGCGCGCGGCGGAGTGGACGTGGTGCTGCTCGCCATGTCGCTGTCGGCACGTCGCGGATTCGCCACCTTCACCGAGCTGCGCGCTCTCGCCCCCGCCATCCCGTTTCTCTTCCTCTCGAGCTCGGACGACGAGCGCCACGGACTCGAGGCGGTGCGCGCCGGGGCTCAGGACTTCCTGGTGGCGGACCGCGTGGACGGCGCGCTGCTCGCTCGGGCTTTGCGCCACGCCATCGAGCGCCACCGGCTCCACACGGCGCTGCTCGATCTGGCGCTGGTGGACGACTTGACCGGCTTGTACAACCGCAGGGGTTTCCTCACGCTCGCGATGCGCGATCTCCGCCTGGCCCGCCGCGGCGACGAGACCCTGCTCGTGGCGTTCGCCGACTTGGACGACCTGAAGCGGGTGAACGATACCGCCGGTCACGCGGTGGGCGATCGCGCGCTGCGCGATAGCGCCGCGGTACTACGGCAGACGTTCCGCGACTCCGACCTGGTGGCTCGCCTGGGGGGCGACGAATACGCGGTGCTGGTGCGTCACGCCGGGCCCGAGAGCGCCGGCATCCTCGCCGAGCGGCTGAAGCGCCAGGTGCGCGACTTCAACCGCCGCGCCGGGCGGCCGTACCAGCTGTCCATCAGCCTCGGATTCGCCTGGCACAAGGCGAGCACGCTGAGCTCGGTGGCCGGCCTGCTCGAGCGGGCCGACCAGGCGCTGTATCGCGACAAGCGTCGCAAGCACGACGAGAGCTGAAGACGCCCGAGCGCATGAGCGACGAGACCGCGTTCTACACGGTCGATCGCATCGAGGGAGACGTCGCCGTGCTCGTGGGCGACGAGGGCGTCGCGCTGGACGTGCCGCTTGGCACGCTGCCCGTGACGGCGCGGGAGGGCGTCGTGCTGCGCGTACGGCTCGCCCCGAGCGGCAAACCCGACTGGTCGAGCGCGGCACCCGACGCCGCCGAGCGGGACCGCCGTCTCAACGAAGCGCGGGCCCGCCTCGGCCGGCTGCGCCGGACCGACCCCGGCGGCGACGTCGCGCTCTAAGAGCGGTCGCCGACCCCGGCGCGCTCGAGCACCCACTCGAGCGGGCAGACGCGCGTGAAGCTCGACTGGAGCAGGTTGAGCCCCACGAAGGCGGTGAACAACAGCCAGTAGGGGCTTACCCAGTGCGCCAGCGCGAGCGAGACGAGCACGAAGGCGCCGGCGAAGCGCCGGATGAGATGTTCTCGATTCATAGCAGCTCCTCCGAATTGAAGGCGTACACTTTCAGTCCCTCCGCCGGGCCGCGGCTGTCGCGCAGCGCGCGTAGCGCCGCCACCAATCCGTCCCCCTCCGGGCGCGGCGCGACGGTGAAGTACAGCGTGGTTGAGCCGGGAAACGCCCGGGTGCCGAGTTTCCGGCCGGTGCGGCCCTTGCCGAGTACGTTCGGTATCTCGGTGTAGCCGGGCAGGTTGCGCGCCTCGAGCAGCCGCTCGACGTCGCGCGCGCGGTCGGCGTCCACGAAGATCATGAGCGCGGTCATTGGTGTGCCTCGTAGTACAGCAACGGAATGGCTACCAGGGTGAGCGCGGTGGCGGCGACCGCTCCGCTGATGAGCGCTAGCCCTAGGCCCTGAAAGATGGGATCGGCGACCATCACGAGGCCCCCGATCACCACCGCCGCCGCCGTGAGCACGATGGGCCGTGAGCGCACGAGGCCCGAACCGATCACCGCGTCCCGCAACGATTCCCCGCGGTCCAACCCCAGCTCCACGAAGTCCACCAGCAGGATCGAGTTGCGGACGATGATCCCCGCCAGGGCGATCATGCCGATCATCGAGGTGGCCGTGAAGAACGCGCCGGTCACGGCGTGCGCCGGCAGGATGCCGATGAGGGTCAGGGGAATCGGGGCCATGATGACGAGCGGCGTCTTGAAGGACTGGAACCAGGCGACCACGAGCAGATAGATCAGGCCGAGCACGGCGGCGAAGGCGATCCCCAGGTCACGGAACACTTCGTAGGTGATGCGCCACTCCCCGTCCCACGCGAGCTGCGGCTGCTCGGTGAGAGTGGGAGAGGCCGCCCAGTGGATGGGAAGGCCGCCGCCGATGCGCCGCAGCGAATCGCCCATGGCGAGCATCGCGTACACCGGACTCTCGAGCCGGCCCGCCACGTCCCCGGTCACGTATACCACCGGCCGCAGGTTCTTGTGGAAGATCGGCGTGGGCGCGAGGCCGCTGTCGAGTGCCGCGAGCGTCCCGAGTCGCCGCACGCCCGCCGCCGTCGCGATGGGGAGCGCCGCGAGCTCGGCCGACGAGCCGCGCGTCTCGGCTGCGAGGTCGAGCCGGATCGGCACGGGCTCGGCGGCCGCGTCGTCGTGCAGCAGGCCGGCGGTCGCGCCGCCCATCGCGGCCGCGACGCTCTGCGCCACGTCGCGCGGGCTCGTGCCGGCGCTCGCCGCCTCGGCCTCCGCCACCGCCGCCCTCACCTCGGCGTGCGGCGCCTCGACCGACCAG
>JAEHDT010000178.1 GCA_016880225.1 Gemmatimonadota bacterium
GGCGCCTCGATCAGCAGGCGGGCGATCGCGTCGTCCACCTCGGTGGCTTCGATGGACGAGAGCCGGAAGCGGACCTGGGGGACCGCGGAGATGAGGGCTTCGAGGAGCTCACCGAGGGAAGACGAACGCCGGGGCCGTGCCCCGGGGTTATCGGGACCCGAGGGCGCGCGATCCTGGCCGTACGTCCCGATGTGCACCCCCGTCAGCACGATTTCCGCGTGGTGCTGTGCGAGCGCTCGGGCTTCCGCCACCAGCTGCGCGACGGTCCGCGACCGGTTCGCGCCCCGCGCGATGGTCGTCGCGCAGAAGGTGCAGTGCTCGTCACAGCCGTCCTGGATCTTGAGCAGGCCACGCGTCCTCACCCCCTGGCCCCCTCTCCCGTCGGGAGAGGGGGAACTCCGGTGTGGGACAACCCCCGCCGCCGCGAGCACCCGCCCCGGATCGGCGCCGCCCACCACCGCCCGGACCGCGGGCAGCGCGGCGATGCGCCCGTCGTCGCGCGCGGCCGCGCAGCCCATCACAACGGTCTCGAGCGCTTCGCCCCGCCGCGCGATGCGGCGCAGGAAGCGCCGCAGCTTCGCCTCGCTCTCGGCCGTGACGGTGCAGGAGTTGACGACGGCGACGTCCGCCGCGGCGGGGTCGTCCACGGCCACCGCGCCGTGATCGGCGAACGCCTGCCGCACCAACTCCGTGTCGTACTGGTTCGCCTTGCAGCCGAAGGTATGGAAGTAGACGTTCACGGCCGCACGGTGAGCCCCACGAGCACCGTCCAGACGCGCTCGGTGAGTCCCCCGCCCTTGCGCTCCAGCCGCTCCAGCCCGAGGTCGAGCAGGCCCCGGCCTTGCGCGAACGCGCGACCCGTCCCCGCCGCGGCTGCGAACTCCGTGGGAGCCGTGGACCCGGGCCCGAACGGCATCTGGCCGCCGCGCACGCCGAGCCGGAACGGCATCCGGCCCGACCCGAACTCCGCCCCCGCCGACCAGCTCCACGTGTCGAACGATCCCGCCCCCGCGCGCGCCCAGGAGCGCCACGCCACCGCGGCGGCGAACCGCGCGCTCGGGCTGGGCAGAAACTGAATGCCGCCGCCCGCCATGCGCGGCAGGTCCGTCTCGGCGCTGGTCGTGTCGGCCACCTTGGCGCGCAGCCGGTTGTCCGAGCGCGCCCACCCGGCCAGCGCCAGTGACCGCGTCACGCCGATCAACACGCTCCCCGACACCCCGAAGCCGTCATAGCGCACCTCGGCGAGCTGCCGCACGGTGTGGAAGGTCGAGTCGTCGAAACGCCGCTCCGCCGTCTCCCGGGTGGAGCCCGCGAGCAGGTGCGCGCCGACGCCGAGCGCGATGCGACGCGAGGGCCGGGCGGCGGCCGCCACGCGCAGGTCGGCGATGCTGCCGTCGCTCGTGACCTCGTCGGTGAAGGGCTGCATCGTGCCCCGCAGCACCATGGAATCGCGCAGCGTCACGTCCCACGACCGGTCGAGGTACGTCGTGAACCCGGCCGCGACCGCGAACCGCGGCGCCACCCGCCCCGCCACCATCATGAGGGGGAAGCGCGTGGCGCGGAGCGCGGTGGTCGTGCCGCCCACCTCCGCGTCGCGGTGCGACGTGCCCGCCTCCGCCGTCGCGGTGAGGCGGGAGATATCCGCAATCGACGCTTCCATCAGGGGCGACATCTGGTCGAACGGCCCGAACGCGCCACCGGTGGAGCGCGCCCGCACCGACTCCCACCGGCCCGGCGTGCCAAGCCCGCGGATCCCGAACTGCGAGTCCTGGGCGGACAGCCGGACGGGCGGACTGGCGGCCAGAAGCGCCAGCGCGACTACGGCGGCCCCGGCCGCGCATCCGCCCGTCCACCGGTCCGTCCGTCTCATGGCTGCCCGAATGGGAAGCGCCGCACGAACGTGATCCGCAACACCGGCCGGAACGCCGGCGCGATGGACGGATAGAAGCGCGCTTCGGCGAACGATTGCGCCTCGTACCTCGCCCGCAGCACTAGCGCGGTCGGGTGCGTCGAATCGGCGGCCCAGAGCTGCAGCACGTTCGTCACTTCGACGGTCACGGTGTCGCTCACGCCGGTGTGGACGATGGTCGTGTCGCCCACCCGAGTGTCGATCGGCGACTTGGCGCCGAAGTCGGCGAGCACGGTGCGCGCCTCCACCACGAACGAGTCGGAGGGCGCCCCGCCCACGGGGCTCGACGGTATGAGGACGAGCGTAGCGCGGATCACCTGCGACGAGTCGCGGATGAAGCGCGGGAACGCCACCCGCAGCACGGTGCGGCTCGACGGCACGCCGCCCACCGCGAGCGTCGAGTCGAGCGGAGGCGCCGGCGGATCGAACACGAAGTTCGCGAACGCCGCCCCGAGCAAGGGGAGGATGCGCTGGACGGTGACGCCGAGCGAATCCACGCGCACCCACCAGTGGAGCGAAAGATTGGCCCTGGCGAGCGCGATGCTGGCGCGCGAGTCGGCGGTCACGCGCACGCCGTACGCGACGCTCCCCGAATCGGCGGGAATGTAGCGCGCCGCCGCGGTGTCGAGCTTGAGGGACAGCACCAGGGTGTGGTTCGCCGAGTCCACCACCACGCTGTCGCCGGTCAGCGTGTCCTTGCGCCCGGTCCGGGCGAGCAGCGTGTCGATGTTGACCGTCCGCACCAGCGAGTCGGTGAACGGCCCGGTCAGGTCCGCGAACGTGGTGGTCGAGTCGATGGTCTTGGGCAGCCGGAACAGTTGCAGCGTCAGGTTGTGCGCCGCCGTGTCGCGCCGGGACACCACGATCTGGAGCCGCGCCGAGTCGGCGCCCAGGATCGGCCCCGTCGAGGTGTCGGTGGTGCTGATCGAGCGACGGGAGCCCAAGCCGTTGACGCGGAAGATCGGCCGACTGTCCACGAAGCCGGGCAGGTCGGCCGCGAGCAGCAGCGTGGCCTGGAGCGACGAGACGTAGCCGCGGAACGACGTGTCGCGCGAGATGTCGTCCGTCAGCACGGTGTCCACGATGGTGATCTGGCCCGACGGGCAGAAGTCGGGGCAGGCTCCCGGCGCCGTCACCCGCTCGACGCAGGCGGCGGCGACCAGCACGGCGCCAAGCAGGAGGAGGCGGCGCCGGGTCACTTGGCGAGCGTCGCTCGCGCGAAGGCGTCGGGCAGGAGGTCGCGCAGCACCCAGCGCCGCTCCGTCTTGGGACCGACCGCGATCACTTCCAGGTCCAGGCCGAACTCCGCGAGCAGCTGCCGGCAGGCGCCGCACGGCGACGCCGGCGGATCCACCTCGGTCGCCACCACGATGCGGCTGAAGCCGCGGGCACCGTCCGCCACCGCCGCCCCGATGGCCATCCGCTCGGCGCAGATCGTGAGGCCGTACGACGCGCTCTCGACGTTCGTGCCCACGTACACCCGGCCGTCCGCCGCCTCGAGCGCCGCTCCCACCCGGAACTTGCTGTACGGGCAGTACGCGTTCTTCTGTACCGCGCGCGCCCGCCGCACCAGCTCGGCGCTCACGAGCGGATCTCCCGCAGGAACGACCGTCCCGCCGCGAGCGGGGCGACGCCGAAATACTCGGCGACGGTCGCGCCCAGGTCCGCGAAGCTCTCCCGCTCGCCCAGCGACGCGGGCCGCACCCGGGGACCGAGCACGAGCACCGGCACCGCCTCGCGCGAGTGGTCGGTGGACGGTGTGGTCGGGTCGTTGCCGTGGTCGGCGGTGATGACGATCAGATCGTCTCCTTCTGCGCGGGACTCGAGCCGCGGGACCCAGGCATCGAGCTCCCGCAACCCTTCATGGAACCCCGCCACGTCGTTCCGGTGCCCCCAGGTCTGGTCGAACTCGATCACGTTCACGAAGATGAACCCCGTCGCGGTCTCGTCCAGCGCCCGCTCGATCAGGCGGTACGCGTCGCGGTTGGTGGGCGTGTGCTCGCTCGCGATGTTCCGGCCCGCGAACAGGTCGTCCACCTTGCCGATACCGACCCGCGGGATCCCCGCCTCCGCCAACCGGTCGAGCAGCGTCTCGCCCACGGGCTCGATCGAAAAGTCCTTGCGACGGGCCGTGCGCTCGTAAGCGCCGGGCGTCCCGGCGAAGGGGCGCGCGATCACCCGGCTCACCGCGTGCTCGCCCACGAGCAGGTCGCGCGCGGCGGCGCAGGCCCCGTACAGCTCCTCCAGCGGCACCGTGGCTTCGTGGGCCGCCACCTGGAAGACCGAGTCGGCCGAGGTGTAGACGATCCACTTCCCGGTGCGCTGGTGCTCGGCCCCGAGGTCGGCGATGATCTGCGTCCCGGAGGCGGCCTTGTTGCCCAGCCAGCCGCGACCGGTGCGCCGGGCGAACTCGTCGAGCAGCTCGCGCGGGAACCCCTGCGGGTACGTGCGGAACGGCCGCTCGAGCACTACCCCGCAGATCTCCCAGTGACCCGTCGTCGAATCCTTCCCCTGCGACGCCGGGAGGGCCACGCCATGAGCCGCGCCGGGCCGGACTCCGGGCGACAGCCCGGGGATCCGCCGGCAGCGCCCCAACCCCAGCCGCTCGAGGTTCGGAAGCTCGAGCCCGCCCACCGCGCGCGCCACGTTGCCGAGGGTGTCGCTCCCTGCGTCACCGTATGCCGCCTGGTCGGGGCACGGGCCCATCCCCAGCCCGTCGAGCACGATGATGGCGGCCCGCTTCAATCGTAGATGCGCGGCAACCGGGGCCCGAGCGAAGTGAGCACGGCCCGCTGCAGCTCGCCGCTCCAGGCGGAGAACTCGTCGAGCGTGATGCGCTCGTCTCCCCCACCGGCCGCGCCGATCAGCGTCGCCACGTCCCCCACCCGCGCGGGCTCGTCGCCCGTGTCGATCATCGTCAGATCCATGGTCACGGCGCCGATGATGGGGCAGCGCCGGCCCGCGTCGCCGAGCAGCACCGCGCCCCGCCCCGACAGCCCGACGGCGCGCCGCACCCCGTCGGCGTAGCCGATGCCGAGCGTCGCGACCGTCGTGGCCCGACTGGCGCGCCACGTCGCGTTGTAGCTCACGCTCTCTCCCGCCGCCACGCGCCGCACCGCGAGCACCCGGGCGCGGAGACTCACCACCGGCTCGGGCTCCGGGAAGCCGGCTCCCGGCGCCCCACCGTACAGAAACACCCCGGGGCGCACCAGATCGAACGCGAAGCGCCGGTCGGAGAGCGCCGCCGCGCTGTTCGCCACGTGCAGCAACGCCGGCCGGCGCCCGAGCCGCGCGACGGCGTGCTGGAACCGCGCCAGCTGCTCCTCGGCCGAGCCGTCGCGGCGGTCGGCCGAGTGGAACTGCGTGTAGCAACCCTCGAGGGACGGCACATTCACCGCATCACGCACCGCGTCGATCTCGTCCCAGCGCACGCCGGAGCGACCCATGCCGGTGTCGATCTCCAGGTGAAACGGCCGTTCGCCGCGCGCCGTCCACGCCGCGATCGCCGCCGCGTCGCCCAGCGCCGGCGTCAACCGGAACCGCTCGAAATCGTCGAACAGCGCCGCGTGCGCCGGCATGAACACCACGACGGGCCGGGTGATACCGGCGGCGCGCAACTCCGCGCCCTCGTCCACGGTCGCCACGCCGTAGCCCCACGGATCGACCGACTCGAGGGACTTAGACACGGCGACGGCTCCCACCCCGTAGGCGTTGGCTTTCACCACCGGGAGGAGCCGTGTGCCGGCGACCCGGGCCACCGTGCGGGCGTTTGCGACGACGGCGGCAAGGCTCACCTCGACCCACGCACGAGACTGTTGCCCGCGGATTGACCCGTTCACAGGCGCGCGTATGATAACCCGCTCGAATGGCTAAATGCAAGGTGAAAAAGGGTTTGTGATTCGCCGAGCGCGCCGCTCAGGGCGCGGATTATCGTTACGAATGCCGACACAACCGTCTCAAGAATCGGGGCGCGACGACGCTGCCCTCGCGCGCGCGCTCGCGCTGGTGCGTGACCTGCGCCAGCGCTGTCCCTGGGACCGCGCGCAGACCCGCGAGACCCTGCGCCCCTATCTCGTGGAAGAAGCGCTCGAGCTCGACCAGGCGTTGCGAGACGCCGAGCCGGGCCCGCTGCGCGACGAGCTGGGCGACCTGCTGCTGCACCTCGCGTTTCAGATCGTAATCGGGGAGGAGCGGCACGAGTTCGACGCCGAGCGGGTGACCCGCGCGCTGGAAGAGAAGATGTGGCGGCGCCATCCGCGGCTGTTCGGGACCTCACCCCCTGGCCCCCTCTCCGCCATGCGGAGAGGGGGGACAGATGCGGATCACGAGCGATGGGAACACGTGAAGCGGAAGGAGCGCGGAGGGAGCGGCGGGACGCTCCGCGGCCTGCCGTCCAACCTGCCCCCGCTCCTCATGGCGTTCCGGTTGCAGGAGCGCGCGGCGGGCGTGGGGTTCGACTGGCCCGATGCGCGCGGCCCGCTCGACAAGGTGAAGGAGGAGACGGCGGAGCTGGAGCGGGAGACGGCAAGCGGGAATCGCGAGCGGCTCGAGGACGAGATCGGCGACGTGTTGTTCGCCGTGGTGAACCTCGCCCGCAAGCTCGCGATCGATCCGCGCGCGGCGCTCGAACGGGCCAACGAGA
>JAEHDT010000179.1 GCA_016880225.1 Gemmatimonadota bacterium
CGACGGGTCCACCTTGCCCCAGGACACGGCCTCCGAAGGGGTGGCGCCGGAGAGCCCGCCCGTGTCGGGACGCGCATCGGTGACCTGGAGGAAGTAGTCGTGCCCCTTCTCGTCGAGGCCGAGCACCTCCTGGATCTGGGGCTCCGTCTGGAGGGTGAAGTTCTTCGGCGACCCGCCGCCCAGGATGAGGACGGCGCTCTTCCCCTTCCTCTTCGCGCCGTAGACGAGGGCCGCCGTCTCGTTCACGTCGCGCGACACGTCGATGCGCACGCCCCGGTCGAGAAGGCGCATGGCGGCCACGTTCATGCCGATGGACGAGTCGCCCGGCGACGAAGGGTAGATCGGCACGCCGCACTGGTGTGCCACACCGAGCACGGACTTGCGGGAGATCCCCAGCGCCCGCTCGCGTTCGAGGATGTAGCCGCCGAGGAGATAGTGGTACTCAGCGGTGCTCATGGACCGCTGGAACTCCGAACGCGCCGACACCTCCCGGATGTAGGCGTCGGTCGACAGCAGCACCTCGTAGTCGAAGAAGATGTCGTAGATGCGGACGACGCCCTCCTCGCGCAGTTCCACGTCGTCCGCGAACGGCGTTCCCCGGTGCATCGCCAATCCCAACCCGAAGTGCGCGTCGTGGTACAGGTTGGCGCCGGTGGAGACGATCCAATCGAGGAAGCCCGCCTCGAGCAATGGTATGATCGTCGACATGCCGAGGCCGGCGGGCGTCATGGCGCCGGTGAGGCTCATCCCCACCGTGACGTCGTCCTCCAGCATGCGCTCGGCGAACAGCCGGCACCCCTCCGCCAGTCGGCCCGCGTTGTACGCGAGGAACGCGTTGTCCACCAGCTCGGGGACGGTCTCCCGGCCGCTGATCGGCTTGGGATCGATGCGCTGGCCGCGCAGGAAGTCCTTGCGGGTGGTCATGAGCCCCCTCAGTCGCGTGGAGCCTCGATCGGATATGCCTTGGCGCGGCTCTCGCGCGCCTTTCGCACGATCGCGACCGCCTCCCGCGGGCTGTCGGTGATCGTGAGGAGCGTGAGATCGGTGGTCGCGATCTTGCCTTCGCCGGCCACGCGGTCTCGCAGCCACTCCGCGAGTCCGCGCCAGTAGCTCTCGCCGAACAGGATCACGGGGAAGTGCTTGACCTTTCCCGTCTGGATCAGCGTGAGCGCCTCGAACAGCTCGTCCATCGTGCCGTAGCCGCCCGGAAAGACGATGAACGCCGTCGAGTATTTCACGAACATCGTCTTGCGGACGAAGAAGTAGCGGAAGTTGATGGCCCGCTCAACATAGGCGTTCAGCCCCTGCTCGAACGGCAGCTCGATATTGCACCCGATCGAGAGCCCGTTGCCCTCCTGGCAACCGCGGTTCGCCGCCTCCATGATCCCGGGCCCGCCGCCCGTGATGATGGGGAATCCCTCCCGCGCGAGCAACCGCGCGGTCTCCACAGCTTTCTCGTAGTAGGGGTCCTCGGGCGTGGCCCGGGCCGATCCGAACACCGTGACAGCGCTGTAGACGTCCGACAGGGTATCGAACCCCTCTACGAACTCGCCCATGATACGCAATACGCGCCACGAGTCCGTCTTCACGAACGACCGCCGCTCGCGCGGAACCTGCGCGAGCAGCCGCTCGTCCTCAGTGACCGGTGTACTTGGCGAGCCGCTCGAGCGCTGAGACATGGTCATCCTGCAGGTTATAGAAGAAGGGAGAGAGGCGGACGTGCCCCGGGCGGGCGTCCGCGATGATATGCGCGTCCGCCAGATGCCGTACCGCCCCGGCCGGATCGGCCGCGGGAAGCATGACGATGGCCGAGCGGTCGTCGGGGCGGGACGCCACCTTCGGCCGGAAGCCGCCCTCCCGCGCGCGAGCGATCAGATCCTCCGCGAGCGCGGCGGTCGCCCGGCGGATCGCCGGCACCCCGATCTCTTCGATGTAGTCGAGGCCACCGAGCTGCGCGTATACCGCAGCCAGCGACGGCGTGCCCAGCTCGAAGCGCCGGGCGTCGTCGTGCAGCTCGAGTGCTCGCGGATCGAACGCGAACTGGTCGCGATGGCCGAACCATCCGGCGATCGTCGGCGCGAGGCGGCGCGCCAGCTCCGCGCGCACGTACAGGAACACGATCCCCGGTCCGCCGAGGAGCCACTTGAGGCCGCCCGCCGTGAGGAAGTCCACGCCGGCGGCGCGCACGTCCACCGGCACCTGCCCCACCGCTTGATAGGCATCGACCAGGCACAGCGCGCCCTTGGCGTGGGCCGCCGCCGCGACCGCCCGGATGTCCTGGATGGCGCCGCTCGTGAAGTACACGTGCGACGTCGCGACCAGAGCGGTCCGCTCGTCCACCGCGCGGGCGATCGCCTCGACCGGCACCGATACCTGGTCGGCACTCTCGACCACCACCAGGTCGATGCCGCGCGAGCGCTTGGCGAGCCACTGATATGCCACGGTGGGGAAATCGAGCGACGTGACCACCACCTTGGGCCGCGACCCGTAGTCCAGCGCCTCGGCGACCGTCGCAATCGCGACCGAGATGCTGGGCGCGAGCGCGATCTCCTCCACGCGCGCCTCGACCAGGCGCGCGTACCGCCCCCGCAGCTCCTGCAACCCCGCCCACCACACGTCGTACCAGGCGGACGACCCTCGCGCCTCCCACACGTCGCAAAAATCCGCGACCCGGCGGCGGGTGCGCTCGCCCAGCGGTCCCAGCGAGCAGGTATTCAGGTACACCGCGTCCCTGAAGATCGGGAACTCGGCGCGGTAGCGGGCGAGCGGGTGAGCCCCGGCCTCTCGACCGGCGTGGAGGCCGCTTGCGAGCGTCATAGGCGGTCAATATACAGAAGGAAGAGCGCACTGGGCACACCTCGCGAGTAAATTCCGTCCCATGCGAGGATCCGCCGGCTGGCCCGCGCTGTTGACGCGTCTCGCCCTGCGGGCCTTCCTGAACCCGCGGCTCGCGCTCGACCTCGTGCGGCTCGCATGGAGCTTCCGGGCGCGTGACTGGTACCGCCGCTTCCCGTTTCTGCCGCTGCCGCCGGACGACTACGTGCGGTGGCGCATGTTCACCGCGTACGGCGACGAGCGGGCGGTGCCGCCGCTCGACGACGTCGTTCGGTTCGCGAGATGGCGGCGAGAGACCATGCACCTATGAACGGCGTCGAGGAACACCATCACGGAGAGACGTCACGGAGAACCGTAGCACTCAAGCGTCGAGCGCTCGAAATGGGCTTCGATGCCGTGGGAGTCGCGACGCTCGAGCCGAACGATCATGCACCGGAGCTCGATCGTTGGCTCGCGGCCGGGTACGCCGGCACGATGACCTACCTCTACCGGCAGGCGGAACAGCGAAAGAACCCCGCTCGCATCATGCCCGGGGCGCGTGTCGCCGTGGTCACGCTCTCGAACTACTTCCATGGCAGCGCGCGTCCGACCGCTGGGAAAGTGGCTCAGTACGCATGGTCCGCTGACTACCACGACGTGCTGAGGCGACGCCTCGAGCGGCTCGCGACGGCCATTCGGGAGATCGTGCCGGGCTCCCAGGCGCGCTGCTACGTCGACGCCGGCCCCGTCCCCGAGCGGGAGCTGGCTCAGCGGGCCGGTCTCGGCTGGATCGGGAAGAACATGATGCTGCTGCACCCGGAGATCGGCTCATTCACGTTCATCGGCGTGGTGCTCACCGACGCCGATCTCGCACCAGATCCGCCGTTCGAGGCCGATCGCTGCGGCACGTGCCGCGCCTGCCTCGACGCCTGCCCCACGGACGCCTTCGTCGCGCCGCACGTGCTCGACGCGCGACGCTGTATCTCGTATCTGACCATCGAGCACCGTGGCGCGTTCGGCGAGGCCGAGCGTCAGCTCGTGGGCGAGTGGCTGTTCGGATGCGACGTGTGCCAGGATGTGTGCCCGTGGAACGTGAGGTTCGCGCGCCCCACGGGCGACCGCGAGCTCGAGGTTCGCCCCGACGTCGCCCAGCCGGACGTGGCCGGGCTGCTCGCAGCGGACCCGGAGGCGTTCACGCGGCAGTTCGGCGACACGCCGTTCGAGCGTCCCGGCGCCGCAGGCATGCAGCGCAACGCGGCCGCCGTGCTTGCAAACCGCGCGCCGGCCCGCCCGTGACCGGGCTCCCGGCGTCAGAGCGCGCGCAGGCGGCCGCGATCCAGCACCGTCTGAGCGACGGCCTCGCCTCGATCGACCCCCACCACCGCCTGCTGGGGCGCCCGGTGGCGTACCGCATCATCGACGGCACGACGCTCGAGATCACCTACCGCGACGTGCCGGGCATCGCGGACGCGGAGGTGATGGGCGTGAAGCGGCTGATCGACGCCGACTGCTTCTGCACCGTATCGCCCCAGACGGCGGAGACAGTGATCGTGCGGTTCGTCGTCTCCCTCAAGTAGCGAGCAAACGGATCACCGGCGCTTCGGGAGGATTGCGCCAGCGCGGAACCCAGGCGCTACCGACGCCGGCGGACACGTAGAGCCAGGTCGCCCCAACCTGCTTCAGCCCGTGGAGGTACTTCCGGCCGAACTGGGACGGTACCGTGAGCGGGCCCACGAGCGGCAGCTGCGCCTGGCCGTTGTGTGTATGCCCCGAGAGCATCACGTCCACGCGCGCGCCCGGCGGCAGGTACTCGATGAGGTCGGGGTTGTGAGAAATCAGCACCCGTGGGACATCCGGGGCGATCCCGGCGAGCGCCTCATCCGTACGGACCGCGCCGTGTGTGAAATCGTCCACGCCGGCGATCGCCAAAGCCGCCGCGTCCCGCCGGATCACGCGGTGCCGGTTCACCAGCACAGTCGCCCCGCCCCGCTCCACCGCGGCGGCAACGATATCCGGGTTCACCCAATGGTCGTGATTCCCGAGCACCGCCACCACGCCGTCCGGCGCGTGGAATCGCGCCACGATGGCCTCAAGCCCGTCCACGTCACTCCGGGCGTGGCTCACGAAGTCGCCACCCAACACCACGAGGTCCGGGGCGAGCTCCGTCACCCGCTCGGCGACGCGCTCGAGCCAGGGCGTCGGTACCGCGGGGCCGTGATGCAGATCGCTCACGAGCGCCACTCGGTAGCCCTCGAATGCGGAGGCGAGATCCCGCACCGGTATCTCCACCTCCGGCGTCTCGAGCCGGGCGCGGTCCCAGCGAGCGAGCGGGGCGGCGAGCCGCTCCACCGCCCACCCCAAGGGCATCTTTGTGAATCGCTCGAGCAGCGGCGGGCGCCGCTCCCGCGCGGGCGGGTGGCGCCGGGGATAGAAGAACGGCCCGATCACTTCGCGACGACGCGGGCCACCACGTCGTACAGGAAGTGCACGCCGAAGGTCAGGTCGTCGAGGCTCACGCGCTCGTCGTTGCCGTGCACGCCGCGCGATTCCGCCTGGTCGAGCGGGAAGGGCGACAGGCCGTAGCTCACGATCCCGATGCGCCGGAAATAGTGGCTGTCGGTGAAGCCCGCGAGCGGCGGCGTGGTGACGACGGCGTTGGGCGTGCGCTCGCGCGCCGCCGCGACGACGGCCCGGAACAGGTCTGTCTCCACCGGGCTTTCGGTGGCCGGCCAGTTGGGCCCCTGCGGGGTGAGCACGACCCCCGAGTCCGCGACGACGCGCACCAGGTCGGCCAGGAACGCCTGCGGGTCCTGGCCCGGCAGCAGCCGCACGTCCAGCGCCGCGCGCGCGACCGGTGGGATGACGTTCGTCTTGTCGCTGCCCTGCAGGCCGGTGATCGAAATCGTGTTGCGGAGCAGTGCGTTGTAGGTGAGGTCGGCCGTGAGCGCGCGCACCGCGACCGTGTCGCGCAGCGCCGCGCGCACGTCTCCGAGCCATGCGCGTCGCGCCGGATCCGTCTCGATGGTGGACAGATCCCGCAGGTACCGCTCCACCGCCGGCGTGAGGATGAGCGGTGTCTGATAGCTCGAGATCCGGTCCAATGCCCGCACCAGCCGGTGGACGGGATTGTCGGGCGTCGGGCGCGAGCCGTGGCCCGCGGTGCCGCGCACCGTCACGTCCAGCCAGAAGGGGGACTTTTCCGTCGTCCCTACCC
This sequence comes from Gemmatimonadota bacterium, assembly GCA_016880225.1. Lineage (GTDB taxonomy): Bacteria > Gemmatimonadota > Gemmatimonadetes > Gemmatimonadales > GWC2-71-9 > AG41. The sequence goes on from JAEHDT010000179.1 coordinate 6,029, forward strand.
CGTAGTACTCGATCCGCCCGCTCGGGTCGGCGCGGATCGTACCGCCTTCGTTGATGAGAAACTCGGCGTCCTGGACCAGCTCGGGGTGATGCTCGACGAACCAGCCGGCGCCGACCCCGCCGCCGATCTCCTCGTCCGCCGTCGCGAGAAATATCACGTCGCGCCTGAGCGGCACCGCGGCGCGCTTGAGCGTCACCAGCGCCATGAGCTGCGTGATCGCCTCGCCCTTCATGTCGAGCGCGCCGCGGCCCCACACGTACCCGTCGCGCACGACGCCCGAAAACGGGTCCACGGCCCAATACTCCGGGCTCGCGAGCACCACGTCCATGTGGTTGAGCAGGATGAGCGGCCGGGCGCTGCCGTCGCCCCGGAGGCGCGCGTACAGGTTCGCCTTGCCGGGCCTGGGCTCGAACACCTGCGTCTCGATGCCCTCGCGCGCGAGCACCGCCGCGAGCCAGCGCGCGGTCTGGGCCTCGTTGCCAGGCGGATTGGTGGTGTTGATCGCGATGTACTGCGACAGGAGGCTCGCCGCCTCGCGGCCCACTGCGCGCCATTCGGCGTCGCTGCGAGGCACGTCGGATCCGTACAGCCGGGGTGGCAAGAGCACAGGCTGCGACGATGGGCCGAACAAGCCGGGCTGGGGCG
>JAEHDT010000180.1 GCA_016880225.1 Gemmatimonadota bacterium
CCGACCGGCAGGCCCGCCGCGCCGCACGCGATCGCCAAGGTGAACCGAGCGCCAATCGAGAATCGCATCACGAGGGGGGCGGCCAGGGGATGGCGCGCGATGAACCGTAGGGGCCGGGCGCGGCGCGCGCGGCGCGCCAGCCGGCCGCCGCGCCGGCCGATGGCGAACAGCGCGAGGTCCCCCGCCCAGCTCCCGGCCGTGCAGGCGGCGATTACCAGGAGCAGGCTCGCGTGGCCGTGGTGCGCTGCCGCGCCGCCTGCGAGCGGAGCGACTTCCTCCTGCAGGACGACGGTGAGCATGAGGGTGACATACAGGACCAGGAGCGGCATAGCCGTGGGAAATTGCGCGTGAACGGCCTCGGACGGAATCGACGTGATGAAACCATCATGCGGACTTCATAAGAGACTGGCGGGGTACGATCGTTAGATTACAAGCGTGACGACCATGGGCATCCGGCTCGCTGCAGCGCTTCTGCTCGCTGTCCAGCTGACTCAGCTGGCGGCGCCGGCGCTGTGCGTGCCTGCGGAGCGGCAGGCGCCTTGTCACGAAACGTCGCCCGCTGGCGCGCCGAGGCTGATAGCGCCCACGTCCACGCATCACATGCCGTGCGCGCAGACGGCTATGTGCGCGGCCTCCGCGGTCGCGCTTCCCGAGGCCGCGCTCGTCCTCGCGACTCCGGACGCTCGCAACGTCGCCGCGCCTGCGGCGCGTGCGCTCTGCCCCGGCGACCAGTCTCCACCCCTCTCTCCTCCGCCCCAAGCCTAGCCTCTCACGGATGTAATGCGCCCCGACGCACCGCGTAGCGGTGCGAGGGGTCGTTCGAGGCTCTGGTGTGTGAGGAGAGATATGCGATTCCAACATGTGATGCTCTGCATGCTTGCCGCCGCAGGCGGGCTGCGACCCGCGCCCGCGCAGCAGCCCGCCGACACGGTGCGGCTCCACGAGGCGGTGCGGATCGCCCTGGAGGCGAATCCGATGCTCCAGGCCGCGCGCTTCTCGGCCGGCGCGGCGAGCGCGCGCGTCGGGCCCGCCGGCGCGCTCCCCGACCCCGAGCTGCAGTTCGGCCTGATGAACCGCATGGCCTCGGATTTCGGGTCCACGATGGACCCGATGACCATGAACCAGGTGCAGCTGATGCAGATGCTCCCCTGGCCGGGAAAGCTCGGAGGGGCCCGCCGCGCCGCCCGGCACAATGCCGGAGCGGCGAGCGCCGACGCGGAGGAGCAGGCACGGATGCTCGCCGCCCAGGTCCGCATGGCGTACACCGAGGTTGCCTACGCCGACCGCGCGCTCGAGGCGATGCAGAAGACCCAGGCTCTGCTCCGGCAGTTTCTCGGGGTGAGCACGACGATGTACGCGGTCGGGAACGCGGTGCAGCAGGACGTGCTCCGCGCCCAGCTCGAGGTGGCACGCATGAGCGAGGACATCACGCGCATGACTCAGGAGCGGCTCGCCATGGCGGCGCGGCTCAACGCGCTCCTGGGCCGTGCAGCGGCGACTCCGGTCGGCGCGCTCGAGCTCCCCGAGCCGGCGGGCCAGCTGCCGCAGGCGGATTCCCTGATCGCCCAGGCGCTCGACGCGCGCCCGGCCCTCGTCGCCGGGGCGGAGCGAGTCGCGGCTGCCGAAGCGTCGCTCGCCGCGGCACGCCGCGAGCTGTACCCCGATTTGCAGGTCGGAGTCCAGTACCAGAGCCGTCCCGCATTCCCCAGCATGGTGAGCCTCATGGTCGGCGTGAACCTCCCGATCTTCGCCGGCTCGAAGCAGCTCGCCATGCGGAAGGAGATGGCCGCGATGCGCGACATGTCGCAGGCCGAGCTCGTGAACCTGCGCAACGAGACCGCGGCGCGGATCATTGAGATCCGCGCCCGGGCGGTGCAGGATCGCAACCTCGTGCGGCTCTACCGCACGAGCATTGTGCCCCAGGCTCGGGCCGCGGTGCAGTCGTCGCTCGCGAGCTACCAGGTCGGGCGCGTGACCTTCATGCAGTTGATCGACAACCAGATGACGGTGAACCGCTACGAGACCGAGGGCTACCGCCTGGCCGCCGACTATCAGCAGGCGCTGGGCGAGCTGGAGGCCCTCGTCGGGCAGCCGCTGGAGGGACAACCATGAAACGGACTTCAGCCGTCCTCACCCTGACCCTGCTGGGGCTCGCGAGCTGCCGCGCCAAGTCCGACTCCCAAGCGATGGCCGGAATGACTGCCGAAGAGCACGCCCGGACGGCGGGCGCGAAGGACACCGCGGGTGGGACGGGCCGGGAGCCGGTGCACCTGACCGCCGACCAGGCGCAAGCCATCGGGATGACGTACACGGTCGTGAGCCGCGGGCCGCTCGAGCGTACCGTGCGCACCGTCGGTCAAGTGGTCGCCGCGGAGCCGAACCTGGCGGAGATCACGCCGAAGGTCGATGGCTTCGTCGACGAGCTGTTCGTCGACGCGACCGGCGTCGCCGTGAAGCGCGGCCAGCCACTGCTCACCATCTACAGCCCCATGCTCGTGGCCGCGCAGCAGGAGCTGCTCACCGCCGCCCGCCTGGCGGCTTCGCTGGACACGAGCGACGCCGACGCCCAGCGCAACGCGCAGGCCCTCGTCGCGGCGTCGCGGCGGCGGCTTGACTACTGGGACATCTCCGCCGACCAGATCGATCGGCTGGAGCGCACGGGGGAAGTCACCAAGACGCTCACCCTCAGCGCGCCGTTCGACGGCATCGTGCTCGACAAGATGGTCGTGAAGGGCCAGTCGGTGATGCCCGGGATGAAGCTGTACCGCCTCGCGGATCTCTCCACCGTGTGGGTCGAGGGAGAAGTGTTCGAGCAGGACCTCGCCTTCATCCGTGTGGGCGCGCCCGCGCGCGTCGACGTAGCCGCGTACGCCGGCCGCGCGTTCGCGGGCCGCGTGAGCTTCGTTTCGCCGACGGTGGACGAGCAGAGCCGGGCCGGTCGGGTCCGCGTCGTGCTGTCCAACCCGGCGGAGCTGCTCAAGCCCGGGATGTATGCCACGCTGTTCTTCGACGTGCGCATAGGAGCCAACGTCCTGAGCCTCCCGGCGGAGGCGGTCGTGATGACCGGGGAGCGAAATCTCGTATTCGCCGTCGGGAAGGACGGTGCGCTCGAGCCCCGTGACGTCGTGCTCGGGCCCCGGGCCGGGGAGCGGCTCCAGATCCTGCGCGGCGTCGCCGAGGGAGAGCGTGTGGCCGCCTCGGCCAACTTCCTGGTGGACGCCGAATCGCGCCTCGGCACCGGCTCGGGGATGGCCGGCATGCCGGGGATGGACATGGAGCAGCCCAGGAAGGAGCCGAAGCGCCCATGATCGGCAAGGTCATTGCGTGGTCGCTCGGGAATCGGCTTCTGGTGCTGCTCGGCACCACCGCCCTCGTCGGGGCGGGCATCTGGGCGATCGGCACCACCCCGGTGGACGCGCTGCCCGACCTGTCGGACGTGCAGGTCGTGATCCAGACCGAATTCTCGGAGCAGGCGCCGCAGATCGTCGAGGACCAGGTCACCTACCCCATCGCCTCCGAGATGCTCAAGGTCCCGGGGTCCCGGGTGGTGCGGGGCTTTTCGTTCTTTGGGCTGTCGCTCGTGTACGTCCTGTTCGAGGACGGGACCGACCTGTACTGGGCTCGCTCGCGGGTGCTCGAGTACATGAACGGCTTGCGGCAACGGCTCCCCCAGGGGGTCGAGCCCACGCTCGGGCCTGATGCCACGGGAGTGGGGTGGGTGTTCGAGTACGTACTCGAGAGCGACTCGCTCGACTTGGCTCAGCTTCGCACGCTCCAGGACTGGTACATCCGCTACCAGCTCACGGCCCTCCCCGGCGTCTCGGAGGTCGCGAGCCTAGGCGGGTTCGTGAAGCAGTACCAGGTCGAGGTCGATCCCGAGCGGCTCCGGGCGTACCGGATTCCGGTCATGCGGGTGGTCCAGGCGATCGGCGCGCACAACGCCGATGTCGGGGCCCGTGTGATCGAGATGGGAGGCCGGGAGTACATGATCCGGGGGCTCGGCTATCTGCGCAAGCTCGACGACATCAGGAACGTGGCCGTGGGCGCTACGATGGCCGGCACGCCGATCCGGGTCGCCGACGTCGCGACGGTGCAGATCGGCCCTGCGCCGCGGCGCGGGGCGGCGGACTTGAACGGCAAGGGAGAAGTGGTCGCCGGGATCGTGATCATGCGCTTCGGGAGCGACGCGCTCAAGACGATCGAGGCCGTGAAGGCGCGTATCGTGGAGATCCAGCGCACCCTGCCGGCGAGCGTGCGGCTCGTTCCCGTGTACGACCGGTCCGACTTGATCCATCGGGCGATCGGCAACGTGAAGCGGACGCTGCTGGAGGAGTCGCTGATCGTCGCGGTGATCTGCGTGCTCTTCCTGCTGCACGCGCGCTCGGCGCTCGTCGCGATCGTGACGCTGCCGCTCGGCATTCTGATCTCCTTCGTCGTGATGCGCCGGATCGGCGTGGACGCCAACATCATGAGCCTTGGCGGGATCGCGATCGCGATCGGGGCGATGGTGGACGCCGCGATCGTCATGATCGAGAACATGCACAAGCACCTGGAGCGCGGGGAGCGACGCCCGCTCTGGGACGTGGTGCGTGAAAGCGCCGCGCAGGTTGGGCCGCCGCTGTTCTTCTCGCTGCTCATCATCACGGTCTCGTTCCTGCCCGTGTTCACGCTCGAGCAGCAGGAGGGCCGGTTGTTCAAGCCCCTCGCGTTCACCAAGACCTTCGCCATGGCGGGCGCGGCGCTGCTGTCGATCACGCTCGTGCCCGTCCTCATGGGCTACCTGATCCGGGGACGGATCCGCCCGCAGGATGCGAACCCGGTGAACCGCTGGCTGATGCGTGTCTATCGCCCGGTGATCACCGCGGTGCTCCATCACCCGGTCCGGGTCGTCGTGGCGGCCGGGATCGTCGTGGCGCTGACCGCGCTCCCCTGGAGCCGGCTCGGCTCGGAGTTCATGCCGCCGCTCGACGAGGGGTCGCTCCTGTTCATGCCGACGACGGTGCCCGGCGTTTCGATCGCGCAGGCGCGGGACATCATGCGGCGCCAGGACTCGATCCTGGCGTCGTTTCCGGAAGTGGCGTCGGTCTTCGGCAAGGCGGGCCGGGCGAACACCGCCACCGACCCCGCACCGCTCGACATGTATGAAACCACCATCGTGCTCAAGCCCCACAACGAATGGCGCCCCGGAATCACCACGGACCGGCTCGTCGCCGAGATGGATCGGGTAGTCCGCATGCCGGGTGTGACCAACGCCTGGACGATGCCGATCAAGAACCGGATCGACATGCTGGCGACGGGGGTGAGGACCCCCATCGGGATCAAGGTGTACGGGCCGAACCTCGACACGTTGCAGCAACTCGGAATCGAGGTCGAGCGCATCATCCGGGGGGTGCCGAGGACGCGCAACGTGTTCGCCGAGCGGAACGTCTCCGGCTACTACGTGGACGTCGACATCGACCGCGCGCAGGCGGCGCGCTTCGGCCTCAACGCGGGCGACTTGCACGACGCCATCATGGCCACGGCGGGCGGCATGACCGCCGCGATCACGGTGGAAGGCCGCGAGCGTTACGAGGTGAACGTTCGCTACCCGCGCGAGCTGCGGGACGACCTGGAAAAGCTGCGCCAGGTGGTGGTCCCCACGATGTCGGGCCAGCAGATCCCGCTCGGCCAGATCGCGGCGGTGAACGTCGTCCAGGGGCCCATGGCGGTGAAGACCGACGACGCCTTCCCGGTCACGACCGTCTACGTGGATATCGCCGGGAGCGACATCGGGAGCTATGTAGCCGAGGCGCAACGCGTCGTCGCTCGTCGCCTCATGCTCCCGGCCGGCTACCGGCTCACCTGGAGCGGTCAGTTCGAGGCGATGCAGCGCGTGCGCGAGAAGCTGAAGCTCGTCGTGCCCGTGACGCTCGGGATCATCTTCCTGCTGCTGTTCTTGAACTTCCGTAACGTGACGGAGTCGGTGATCGTGATGCTGGCGCTGCCGTTCGCGCTGGTCGGCGGCATCTGGTCCATCTGGGCGCTGGGCTACAACACGAGCGTCGCGGTGTGGGTAGGGTTCATCGCCCTCGCCGGGGTGGCCGCGGAAACGGGCGTCGTGATGCTCATCTATCTGGACGAGGCGTTCCACCGCGGTCGCGACGCAGGGCGTCTCAACACGCAGCGCGATCTCGCCGAGGCGGTGCTCGAAGGAGCGGTGCAACGACTCAGGCCGGTGATGATGACCGTCACGGCGATCATCGCCGGACTGGCGCCCATCCTGTGGAGCGCGGGCACCGGCGCGGACGTGATGAAGCGGATCGCGGCCCCGATGGTGGGTGGCATGGTCACGGCCACGGGGCTGACCTTGGTGGTGATTCCGGCCGTGTACTTCTTGTGGCGGAGCTGGGAGCTCGGCCGCAGTGGAGAGGGGAAGTCCGTGTCAACAGGAGGTGTCGTATGAAACTCGATACCAAGGCTCTTGCGATCGCGGCGGGCGTCGCGGCGGCAGTGGTGTCCGCAGCATGCGCCCTGATGGTGGCCGTCGCACCGGAGTTCGCGACGAGCCTGTTCAGCAATGTCGTGCATCTCGACCTGACGCCGCTCGCGCGGAAGCTGACTTGGGGCAACGCCGTCGGGGGTCTGGTCTTCTGGGGCCTCGGGGCGGGCGTCGTGTTCGCATTCGCCGCCTGGCTGTACAACCGAGCCGCTGGCGGCACGGCGTAGACGAGGTCGTGGGAGAGCCGGGGGCGGCGCGCCTCGACCGCCCCCGCGCGGCACGGAGGGGGGCGCGGTATGGGCAATTGCACGTGTACGGCGGGCGGAGCGCTCGGAATCGCCCTCGCGGGCGGCGGGGCGAGGGCAGTGGCGCAGCTCGGGGTGCTGAAGGTGCTCGACCGGGCGGGTATCTCCGTCTCGTACGTCGCCGGAACCAGCGCCGGAGCGGTCATCGGAGCGGTGTACGCGACGTCCGACACGGCGCGGCAGGCAGAGGAGCGCGTGCTCGCCCACCTGGCGACCACCGGAATCGGCTTCAACGTCGAGACGTTCGACGCGATCGCGACGTCGAGCGCCCGCCGGCCCACTGGATTTCTCGGCATGCTGGGCACCCTGCGGCGCGCCGCCCGGCCCGGTGGGGGGCTGATCGGGGGCGACGCGATGCGCGCCTCGCTGCATCAGCTGCTCGGCGACGCCGCGTTCGCGGACACCCGGGTCCCGTTTGCCACGACGGCGCTCGACCTGGTCTCGGGCCGCCGGGTGATCTTCGCCGAGGGGCCGTTGGCGGACGCCGTATACGCTTCATCCGCCATCCCGGGGCTGTTCGAGCCGTTCCACGTCCACGATCACGTTCTCGTGGACGGCGGCTGGGCTGAGCCCGTCCCGGTGAGCACCTGCCACCACCTCGGAGCGATTCATGTCGTGGCGGTGGACGTCGCCGAAGGCCGCGCGCACG
>JAEHDT010000181.1 GCA_016880225.1 Gemmatimonadota bacterium
GCTCGCCGCGGTGCTGCTCCTCACCGCCGGCGGCTCGCTCCGGGCGCAGGCGCCGTCCCGGGCCGACACGGCGCCGCCGCGCACCGCCGCCGAATCCGCGCAGGGCAGGGCGCTCGATACCGCCACCGCCCGCCGCCTGGGCCTCCCGACCGGCCCCACGCGCAGCTTCCCGCCGGGCGATGCGGTGATCGATTCGCTCCTCAAACTTCCGGGGTACCGCATCACGCAGTACGTCGCCGACACGCTGGTCGTCCAGGGAGGCGACACCCAGACCATTCATCTCCGCGGTGAAGCGTACGTCGAGCGCGAAGGCACGAAGCTCGAATCCGACTCGATCCGCTACCACCAACGGAGCTGCCGGCTCGACGCCGTAGGCGACCCCCGGCTGTTCGATCAGGCGACGGTGATGGTGGGCGAAGGAATGCGCTACGACACCTGCATCAAACGCGGCACCGTGCATAACGCGCTCACCGACTTCCAGCAGGGCTCCGCCCGGTGGTACGTCCGCGGCGATCTGGCGGTCGACTCGGGCTCGACCCGTCTATACGGCGCGAGCAGCGAGATCACCTCCGACGACAACCCCGTCCCCGACTACCACTTCTCCACCGGCGAGATGAAGTGGCTCAACAAGAACGTCATGGTGGCACGCCCGGCGGTGCTGTACGTCCACGACGTCCCGATCATGTGGCTACCGTTCATCTTTCAGGACGTCCGTCGCGGGCGGCGCAGCGGCATCCTGGTGCCGCGCTTCGGCCTGAATGACATCGTGCGCCCCGTCCGCAGCTACCAGCGTCACGTGGCGAACTTCGGCTATTACCTGGTCGTGAACGATTACCTGGACGTGCTCGCCTCGGCCGACTGGTACGCCGGGCGCTACGTGTCGATGCGCGGCCAGGTCAGCTACCGCTGGCTCGACCGCTTCATCTCCGGCGGCCTGTCGCTCGAGCGCTTTACCGAGCTCGGGGTGTCGAGCCACTCCCTGCGGCTCGGGTGGCAGCATCAGCAGAGCTTCTCGTCGCGGACGCGGTTCAGCGCCAACATCGACTACGCGACCAGCTCGAGCGTGATCCAGCGGAACACCATCAACCCATTCCTCGCGACCGCCAGCCTCGGGTCGCAGATGAACTTCTCTAAACAGTTCGATTGGGGAACCCTCGCCATCGGCGGCAGCCGGCATCAGGAGATCGGGAGCGGCCTGGTCTCGCAGACCTTCCCGTCCGTGAGTCTGACCCCGTCGCCGGTGAACATCACGCCGTCCATCACCTGGTCGCCGGGATTCTCGTTTCAGAACGTGCAGGCGTTTCACCAGGGCCCGACGCCGTTCGTGGTCCCGGCGCCCGGAGGCGGGCTCGATACCCTCGCGCTGTTCGCGGACAATCGGCAGACGAGCCTCAACCTGCAGACGCCGCTCCGCATCGGGCCGTGGAACTGGGGCAACAGCTTCGCCGTGAACGACGCCATCAGCAACGCGCGCCAGGCATTTGACATCCCCGACTCCACCGCGCCGGGCGGCCGCCGCCGGGTGCTGTTCGACCAGACGTTCAGCACCACCATCGAATGGCAAACCGGCATCAACCTGCCGTCACTCTTCACTGGCACGTGGAAGCTCCAGCCCGGTATCGCGATCGTGAACCAGACGTCGGCTGGCCCGTTCATGATCCGCAACCAGTTCACGAACGGGCAGTTCGTGCGGCAGGGCAAGCGGCTGCAGTTCAGCGCGAGCCTCACCCCGACGTTCTTCGGGTTCTTCCCGGGGGTCGGGCCCGTCGCCCGCATCCGGCATTCCATCTCGCCCATCTTGAGCTACGCCTACGCCCCGGGCGCGACGGTCTCGAGCGCCTTCCGAGACGCCATCGACCCCACGCACCGGCTGCTCAACTCGGGCAGCGATCCGCAGCAGACCATCAGCCTCGGCCTGTCGCAGAATTTCGAGGCGAAGCTCAAGGCGGCGCCGGGGGACTCGAGCGAGCGCGCCGCCCGAAAGATCAAGCTCTTGACGATCAATACCAGTGCGCTGGCGTACAACTTCGAGCAGGCAAAGCAGCCCGGCCGCACCGGCTGGAGCACGCAGACGTTGAGCAACACGCTCGGCTCCGACCTGCTGCCCGGCTTCTCGCTCAGCATGACGCACGACCTGTGGAAGGGCCAGGTGGGCACCGACAGCGCCAGGTTCGACCCGTTTCTCACGAGCCTGAGCGCCAGTTTCGCGGTGACGCCGGCGACGATTCGCGGCATCGCGAGCCTGTTCGGGTTCGGGAAGCGGACGGAACCACCGCCCCCACCCACGCCGCCACCGGCGGGCACCGAGCCGCCGACCGGAGGTGGCAGCCTCTTCGGCCAGAAGACGTTCTCCGGACCCGGCGGGGTGCCGGTCGGCGGGGGAGGGCGGGGATTCAATCTTTCCGTCAGCTATACGGGATCGCGCAGCCGCCCGATCGCCGGCGTGACGAGCCCGACGCCCGGCAACCACCAGATGACGTTGAATCTCTCGTTCCAGCCCACGTCGCGCTGGTCGGCCACGTGGAACTCGCACTACGACTTTGACACCCGCCAGTTCGGCGACCACGCCATCAGCCTGCAGCGCGACCTGCATCGCTGGCACGCGAGCTTCTCGTTCCTGAAGAGCGCCACCGGCAACTTCGCCTTCAGCTTCTACATCTCCCTGCTCGACCAGCCCGACATCAAGTTCAACTACGAGCAGCAGTCGCTGGCGCGCTAGATCGTCCCCTCCAGATGACACGGCGATCGCAGCGAGGAATCGCAAGTGTCGCGCGGCCGAGCACTTGCGCTCCGGCACGATGCGTGCCCTCTGCTCCGCCGACCCGAATTGTCCCGAGGAAGCCCATGCCGTTCTCGCCACGCACCCTACTGGTCGCCGCGGGCCTCGTCGCCGCCGCGTGCCAGAACAACACGGTTTCGGTGTCCACGCTGCCACCACCCCAGAACCTCGCGTATGAGCTCGACCCGAGCGGCGATCCCAACCAGCCGGCCGGCATCTTGCTCGCATGGGACGACGTCCTGAGCTCGAACCTGCAGAGCTACCGCATCTATTCGCGCGGCAGCACCAGCGGGTCGTTCCTGCTGCGCGGAGAGACTACCTCCAACACGTTCCACGACAACGGCGTGCCGCACCTGCAATACTTCGTGACCGCCGTCGACCTGGGAGGCGGCGAGAGCGACGCCTCCAACACCATCACCGTGGACGAGCGGCTCCAGCTGCCGGCGCCCGACACGCTCGGCTCGATCTCGCTCAACCAGGCGATCCATCTCGGGTGGGCGGACAACGGGGCCCAGTCCTCGCGGTTCAAGTGGTATCGCGTGTACAGCGCCAGTTACAACCTCGACACGGGCCTGTGTGGAACGGATTGGGTGCTCGAGGGCACGACCGTGTCGAACGAGTTCCTCGCTACCCTGCTCGCGAACGGCACGCCGCGGTGCTTCGGCGTGGCGACCATCAGCGTGGAGGGATACGAGAGCCTGTGGTCGCCGTTGCGGCAGGACACTCCGCGTCCGGATGCGCGCAACGTCCTCGTGTACGCCCTTCAGACCAATGCCGATTCGTCCGGGTTCCGCTTCTGGTCAGACGCGAATAGCGACGGCGTGGGCCAGGCGAGTGAGCTCGGCTTGATCCAGAACGGCACTCGCACCGACATCGACTTCGTGGTGCACCGCAATGCCTCGGATTCGACGCTGTGGATCGTGCCGGTGTACGCGGGCACGAGCATGCAGCAGTACGGCGCCGGCCCCGTCGCCGACCTGACGGCGATCGACTTCGCGCCCTTGGGCGGGTACGCCCGCGATTCGGTGCTCGCACGGCCGGGCTTCGGGTACGTCTTCGAGATCGTGGACGGCTCGGTGTTGCACTACGGGGCGCTGCGCCTGACGCACGTGGGGCGCCAGTACGTGATCTTCGACTGGAGCGTGCAGACCGATCCGGGCAACCCCGAGCTGGTCGTCCCGAAGCAGCCGGCGCTCACCGGGAAGCAGGTGGCAGGGGCGAGGTAGGCCCCGGCGGGGGGCAGCCCGCGCGGTGGGCGGACGTAACGGCGCGAGGGGTCAGGGAAGGCATCCTGACCCCTCGTCGCGTCTCTCTTGGCGTCGCTCGCCCCGTCCCGTAGCTTCCTCCCCCATGTCAGCCACCATCACGCTGGATGGCCGTTCCCTGTCCATCGCGGACGTGGTCGCCGTCGCTCGCGATCGAGCGCCGGTCGCCATCTCGCAGCAGGCACTGGCGGGGGTGACGGCCTCCCGTCGCGCCGTCGAGGCGGCGGTGGCCCGCGGCGACACCATCTATGGGGTCAACACGGGGTTCGGGAAGCTCGCGCACGTGCGCATCAAGCCGGAACAGGCGCGGGAGCTGCAGCGGAACTTGATCCGCAGTCACGCGTCGGGGGTCGGCGATCCGCTGCCGGCGGACGCGGTGCGGGCGATGATGCTGTTGCGCGCCAACGTGCTGGTGCGCGGGACGAGCGGCGTGCGCGCCGACCTGCCGCATTTGATCGTCGAGATGCTGAACGCGCAGGTCCACCCGCGCGTGCCGTCCCAAGGGAGCGTCGGCGCATCGGGCGACCTCGCGCCGCTCGCGCACCTGGCGCTCGCGATGATCGGGGAGGGAGAGGACGGTGCCGCGCTCCGGGCCCGGGGGCTCGACCCCATCGTCCTGGAGGCCAAAGAGGGGCTCGCGTTCGTGAACGGGACGCAAGCGCAAACGGGGATGGCTTCCCTGCTGGTGCACGATGCGTGGACGCTGTGGCGCGCGGCGCACGGGGCGGCGGCGATGAGCCTCGAGGCGGTGCGGGGAACCCCAGAGCCGTTCGATGCGCGGGTGCACGACGCGCGCCCCCACCCATGGCAGCAGCGCTCGGCGGCGCTGTTGCGCGAGCTGCTCGCCGCCTCCGAGATTCGCGAGTCGCACCGGGAGAATGACCCCCGCGTGCAGGACGCCTACTCCCTGCGCTGCACGCCCCAGGTCCTCGGCGCGGTTGGGGAAGGGCTGGCGTTCGCCGAGCGACTGGTCGCGACCGAGCTGAACGCGGCGGCCGACAACCCGCTCGTGTTCGGGGACGACGTGATCTCGGGCGGCAACTTTCACGGACAGCCGATCGCGTTGGCGCTGGACGTGATCGGCATCGTGCTCGCCA
>JAEHDT010000182.1 GCA_016880225.1 Gemmatimonadota bacterium
AAGCTGAAGGACGTACTCGACGTGGAGCAGGAGCTCGCGCGGGTGCGCGAGCAGATCGACCGGTACGAGGGGCGACTACGCTATCTGCGCGCTCACGCCGCGCTCAGCACGCTCACCATCTACCTGCACGAACCCCTTCCGGTCGTGGGGCACGCCGGATCGAGCGTCATGGGCGAGGCCTTCAAGCAGGCGTGGCGGAACTTCGTCGAGCTCGCCGCGCTGTGCGTCCGCTCTCTCGGCATCGTCGTACCGCTCGGGCTGGCCACGCTCGCCGCGTGGCTGGTGGTCAAGCGTCGGCGGAAGGCGGCCATACCCGCCTAACGCGACACGACCTTGACTTCCTTCACTTCGACCGGCTGACCGGCCACGAGAATCGGCGCCGCCCGCTCCTGCGCCGTCTTGTTGAACGCCGCGACGTCGCTCCGGACCAGGTCGTTGAAGTTGGCGAGATAGCCGTCCAGCCCGGCGCGCAGCTCCTTCAGACGGGCGGCGACCACCTCGCTCGGCGGCTGGGCGTAGGCGAGGGCGAGCCCGAAGCCGAGTCCCTGCAGCCGGTCTTGGAAGCGGTTCAAGTAGTGGACGTCGTCCTGGCCCGCGTCGCGCTGCACGTCGGAGTTGTACAGGCTGTCCTTCAACAGCTTGAGCTTCCGGCCCAGGTCGCGCGCCTGCCGGCCCACCACCGAGTCGGCCGCGGCGTTGTCGCGCAGCGCCTGCTGCGTGTTCTCGAGCTGCGTCTCGAGGCTCACGATGCGGTTCAGCATCTCGTTCAGCGCCGACATGGCGTTGCGCCATTCGAGGCCAGCCTGGAGCTGCGCCGCGAAGCGGGCGGGCTCGCCCCCGAGGATCGGGTCGGGCTCCACCGTGACCGCGCCCGTCGCGGCGTGGCCGCCGGCGCTGAGCGTCACGGTGTAGGTGCCGGGCACGGCCCGCGGGCCGCCCACGTTGCGGAACGGGTTCTCCTCCGCTTCGGCCGGCGGCCGCTCGAACTTCAACCGCGTCGGCCCGGCGTACCGCAGATTCCACACGTAACGGTTGACACCCTGCTTCCCCGGCCCGCTCGAGTCGACGACGACCGTGTCGCCGCGCCTGTCCGTGACCGTCACGATCACGCGGCCGCGGCGCGCGCGGTCGCCGCGCCCTTGCTCGGCCCCGGCCTGGGACGTGGCAGCGCCCGTGTCGAGGGCGGTCTTCAAGTAGTAGTCGAGCACCGCGCCCACGGGCGCGTTGGGCGTCGCGAACCGGGTCGGCGCCACGCCGCTGCGCCGCGGCCGCACCCGGATCTGCACCGGCAGCGTGCCGAAGAGGTGGAAGTCCGACGCGACGACCTCGGGCGTCAGTTGCTCGAGCGCCGTGATGTTGTCGAGCACAAACAGCCCGCGACCGTGGGTCGCGACCACCAGATCGTGCGTCCGCTTGACGAACTGGACGTCGTACACCGGCACGGTGGGGAAGTCGGCCTTGAGAAGCTTCCAGCCGGCGCCGCCGTCCCGCGAGTACCACAGGCCCTTATCGGTGCCGAGCACCAGGAAGCCGCGGAGGTTGGGATCCTCGCGCACCACGCGGGCCGAGGCGTCCGGCGGCAGCCCCCGGCTGATGTCCGTCCACGTCTTGCCGTAGTCGCTCGTCTTGTACACGTACGGGCGCCGGTCGTCGAGCTGGTGGCGGTCGATCGCGACATAGGCGGCCCCCGCGTCGAACGGCGACACGCCGATCTGGTACACCCGCCCCTCCACGTCCTTCACCCCGGGGAACCGGCCCGCGACGTTGCTCCACGTCTTGCCGCCGTCGCGGGTCAGCTGCACGAGGCCGTCGTCCGTCCCCACCCAGATGACGTTCGAGTCCGTCGGCGCGAGGTTGACGGTGAGGATCGTGCCGTAGGTCTCGGCGCCCGAAATGTCGTAGTAGATCGGGCCGCCGCTCGTCACCTGTTTCGACTTGTCGTTGCGCGTCAAGTCGGGGCTGACGGCGTCCCAGTGCCCGCCGCCGTCGGTGCTCTTGAAGACGACGTTGCCGCCCAAGTACACGGTGCTCGCGTCGCGCGGCGACACGGCGATGGGCGTGGTCCAATTGAACCGGTACTTCAAGTCGGCCGGCTTCATCTCCGTCACGCCGGAGAGGTACGGCCGGATCGAGCGCACGAGCCCGGTCTTGAGCTCGACGCGCGACACGTTGCCGTTCTGCGAATCGACATAGAGGATCGACGAATCGCTGGGCGCGATCACCGCGTACTCTCCGTCCCCGCCCGCGACCGTGAACCATTCCGACCCGTTGAGCCCCCCGCCCCCGCCCGGTCCCGCGGTGCCGCTCGACGGCCCACACCACGCGTTGTTGTCCTGCAGGCCGCCGCACAGCATGTAGGGGCTGTCGCCGGTGGCGGCCGACACCATGTAGAACTGCTCAATCGGCAGGTTGTTGAGAAAGCGCCAGCTCTGGGCGCCGTTCTCGGTCACGTACACCCCACCGTCATTCCCCTGGATCATGCGCTCCGGATTCTGCGGGTCGATCCACAAGGCGTGGTGGTCCACGTGGACGCCGCGGTCGATCGGCGTCGTGGTCTTGCCGCCGTCGTCGGAGCGGAGCAGCAGGAACGACGAAAAGAACACCTTGCGGTCGTCCACCGGCGAGACATGCAGCAAGGTGAAGTAGAAGCCCCGGGCGGCGAGCGCGTGGTTGTCGGACACCTTGGTCCAGTGGTCCCCCTGATCCTTCGAGTCCCACAGCATGCCCTGCCGCGTCTCGATCAGGGCGTACACGTGGCTCGTGTTCGAAGGCGCGACGGCGAGGGCGATGCGGCCGAGCAGCCCCGTGGGCAATCCCTCCTTGAGCCGTTGCCACGTGAGCCCGCCGTCGGTCGACCGGTAAATCCCGCTCCCCGCCCCGCCCGACACGAGCTCCCAGGGACGGCGT
>JAEHDT010000183.1 GCA_016880225.1 Gemmatimonadota bacterium
GATGAAGCCGTGCTGATCGTCTCTCCGGTTCTGTTGGGGACGGGGAAGCGCTTCTTTGCGGAGGGAACCCCAGCACACTCATTCGAGCTTGTCAGCACGACAGCCACGCAGTCCGGCGTCCTCCTCAACACGTACAAGGTCATAGGGCCTCTGAAGGCCTGATGACGTTCGCCCTGCCGTCGCTCGCAGCGGTCGCGCTGCTGCCCCTGCTGCGCCGGCGCCACGACCGGACGGTTGACAGACGCCTGCAGGAGGGGCATTAACTGACCTCCATGCGTACGCGCTGGGTTGCGACGTTCGCGATGCGGGTGGCGACCGTCACGCCTGTGCCAGAACGTCCACCGGCTTCGCCTATTGCTGGGGCTCGAACACGTTCGGTCAGCTGGGCGACGGCACGAGGGCAACGCGCACGAGTCCCGTGCTGATCGTCTACTGAGCTCGGAGCGGCCATCGCGCGCGCGAGGGTCTATACTACGTGGCGCGATGAAGATCCTCGTTCTCAACTCCGGCTCCTCCAGTCAGAAGAGTCGCCTCTACGAGCTCGGCGACGCCGCGCCGCCCGGGCCACCGCCCCCGTTGTGGGAGGCCAAGGTCGAGTGGGACGGTGGTGAGGCAGAAATCCACGTGAAGAATGCGCGCGGTGCGGCGACCCGGGAGCGAGTCGAGCTGCGAAGCCGCCGGCACGCGATCGAGCGCATCCTCGAGGCGTTATGGGGCGGGGACACCGCCGTCATCGGGTCGCCGGCGGAGATCGACGTCGTAGGCCACCGCGTCGTCCACGGTGGCGAGGAATACGAGGAGGCGACCATCGTGACGCCCGAGGTGAAGGCCGCGATCGCGCGCCTGTCGGTCTTCGCCCCCCTGCATAACCGCGCGGAGCTGGAAGGAATCGAGGTCATCGAACAGACGGTCGGCGCGGTTCGCCAGGTCGCGGTGTTCGACACCGCTTTTCACCGCCACCTGCCTCAGTCCGCGGCGCTCTACCCAGGGCCATACGAATGGCTCGCGCAGGGTATCCGCCGCTACGGATTTCACGGCATCAATCACCAGTACTGCGCCGGGCGGGCGGCGCAATTGCTCGGCAAGGACCTGCGCGCGTTGAAGGTCGTCACCTGTCATCTAGGGGCCGGCTGCTCCTTGGCGGCCATTCGCGAGGGTCGCAGCGTCGATACCACGATGGGTTTCACCCCGCTCGACGGGCTCATGATGGGGACGCGATCGGGGTCCGTGGATCCCGGTATCCTCACCTTCTTGTTGAGGCAGGGTCACGTGACCGGGCAGCAACTCGACGAAGTCCTGAATGCGAAGTCGGGTCTGCTCGGCATCTCGGGACTATCGGGCGACATGCGGCAGATTCTGGCGGCGCGGAAAGCCGGACACGAGCGCGCAACGCTGGCGTTCAATATGTACGTGCACCGCCTGCAATCGTGCATCGGTGCGATGGTGGCCGTTCTGGGCGGAGTCGACGCGCTGGTATTCACGGCGGGCGTTGGGGAGAATTCGCCCGAGGTCCGCGCCGCCGCGTGCGCCAACCTCGGATTCCTGGGTCTGAAGGTCGATGGCGACAGGAACGCACGGTCGACGCCGGACCAGGACATCGCCGCACCCGATTCGACCGTCCGCGTGCTGGTCGTGCGCGCGGAAGAGGACTGGATGATCGCGCGGGCGTGCTGGAGCCTAGGGCGTGTCCGGTAGGGTCCGGTTGTACGCCGCGATGGCCCGCTCGAGCCGAGTCTCCGCCCTGGCAGTGTACACCAAGGCGGCGATTCCGACAGGCACCGAGCCCGCGATGATGCCGATAGCGGCGCCGTGGTTCGCTCGGGGGCTGCCCGCAAAGACGGCGAGGGCGGTGATCCAAGCGCCAAAGTCGATCAGCTTGAGCACACCGGCTCGATTGTAATTGGCGCGAAACGCCTGGTAGTGGAGGCGAGCGCTGTCGGAGGAGGCCGTGAGGAGATCGATGCGCGGCGCGAACAGCCCGAACCGGGCCACGGGAGTCGCGGCCGCGCCCTGCACGACGCGCGGTGGGTGGTCTTGAAGGGTGAGGAAGCAGCGAACGTAGGCGCAGGTCTGCGCCTGGGCCGCTGCGGAGCGCCATGCCGGGCCGGCGACGGCCAGGACAACGAGAAACCCCACGCGTCCTCTCTGGATCCCGCGCATCGGAGTGACCCTCCTTTGCTCCGGATACGCACGGTTACCACCGTCCGTTACGTCCCTCACCTCCCCCCGACCGCCCGGTACAGCGCCGCGTACGCGGTCGCGGCGTCGGTGCGACCCTGCGCCAGCAGGTCCTGTGCTTCGAGCTCGGTCCGCTCGGCGTCCAACACCTGGAGAAAATCCGTCATCCCTTCGCTGAACCGCAGGCGTGCGAGCGCCGCGGCTCGCTCGCTCGCGGCGCTCGCCTCCTGCAGGCGCTGCAAGCGCTCTCGGGCGCTGCGATACCGGGCAATGCTCGTCTCCACGTCTTGCACGGCTGCGAGCACCACGCGATTGTACTCCGCGCGGGCCGCGTCCTCCCGCGCCGCGGCGGCGTCCACCTCCGCCTTCACTCTCCCGAGGTTCAAGGCCGGCCAGGTGATCACCGGTCCGACCACGTAGCGCAACGTCCCGCGATGGCCCACGGTGCGGAATTCGGGCGCGGCGTAACCCGCGCTCGCTCCGATGGAGAGGCGCGGGAGATAGCTGGCCTTGGCCGCGCCGACGAGCGCTCCCTGTGCCGCCGCCAGCCGCTCGGCCGCGGCCACGTCGGGCCGGGACCGCACCACCACCTCCGGCTGCTCGATCGCGGTGACCTCGGGCAGCTCCGGCAGCTCACCGGGCTGCTCCAGCTCCCGGGCGACCGCGGCAGGCGAGCGGCCCACCAGCGTACCGATGCGGTACTGTGCAGCCGCGACCTGCGCCTCGCGCGCGGGGATGGTCGCGAGCGTGGAGTTCAGTTGTGCCTGCGCCCGCTCGGTATCGAACGCACTGCCGCGTCCCGCCTCGAGGCGCTGCTGCGTGAGATCCAACGTGCGCCGCTGGTTCTCGGCGTTGCGCCGCGCCACCTGGAGCTGCTCCTGCGCCCCGCGCAGCTCGAAGTAGCTCCGCGCCAGCTCCGCCGTGAACGACACCTGCGCGTCGCGCAAGCTCTCCTCCGCGACGTCCACCAACGCCCCTCTTGCCTGGACGGTGTGGCGGGTCTGCCCGAAGACATCGAGGTCCCACGAAGCATCGACGCCGGTGCTCCACACGTTCTGGTCCGGGAACACCCCGGACACGCCGGGGAAGCTCGCGCTCGACAGCCGCTGCCGCACGTACCCGCCGGACACGGTGGCCGAGGGCGTCAGGTCCAGCACGCTGCGGACTCGGTCGGAGCGTGCGGCGCTCACCCGCGCCCGCGCGGCCTGAACGTCCAAGTTGCCGCGCACCACCGCGCCGATGAGGCGGGACAGCGTGGTGTCGCCGAGTTGCTCCCAGTAGTCCCGGGGAACGGTGGTGTCCCCGGCCGGGGTGGCGGCCATCGGGGCCGCCGCGGTCGTCCCATCCGGAGCGGGCGCGGCGCGGTCGGCCTCCGTCGCCTCACGGAACGCCGCGGTCGGCTCGACGGCCGCGGAGCGGTAGCCGGGCGCCGAGGCGCAGCCGTACAGCGCGACGAACGCGAGACCATAACGGGCGATGGCGCTACGCATGGGCCGCCTCCTCCGCCAGGACGGGTTCGAGCACGAGCCGCTCGCTCGCCGCCTCGGTGCCGGCGCGGTGCTCGGCGGCGATGAGCGAGTAGAACACAGGCACGACGAACAGCGTGAACAGTGTTCCCACGGTCATGCCCGCCACGAGCACGGTACCGATGCTGTTGCGCGCCGCCGATCCCGGCCCGGTGGCGAACACGAGCGGGAGGTGCCCGAACACCGTGGCCGCCGACGTCATGAGCACCGGGCGAAGCCGCGTGAGCGATGCCTCGCGCAGCGCGGCCAGCTTTGCGACGCCCCGCTCTTGGAGCGTGTTGGCGAACTGCACGATCAGGATGCCGTTCTTCGCGATCAGGCCCACCAGCGTGATGAGCCCCACCTGCGAGTAGATGTTGATCGTGGTGAGATCGAGGAAGCTGAACACCAGCGCCCCGGAGATCGCGAGCGGCACCGAGCCCACCAGCACGATCAGCGGGTCGCGGAAGC
>JAEHDT010000184.1 GCA_016880225.1 Gemmatimonadota bacterium
CCGGCGGAAGCCGCCGCCGCGCCGGCCGCGCCGCCAGTACCGACGGCACCGCCGCCGCCATCCGAGTCTGTCGGTCCCGCGCGGGCTAGCGCTCCGGTTTTCCGTCCCGACGCGCTGCCCCCGGACCTCGAGGCCAAGCGCGCCGTCGCGGGGTTGCTCGCGGCGCACACGGTCGAGGAGCAGCGCTCCAGGGTGGAGCAGTTGCGCCAGCTCACCGCCGCCCTGCTCGCGTTGCGCAACATCGGCGCGATCGCGGAGATCATCGCGGGACTCGATAAAGCGCTGGTCGAGGTACAGGATCCGGTGGCGCAAGAGGGCATCGGCGACGTCGCGGCGGCCCTCACCGAGGACACGATCGTCGAACGGATGGTGGCGCGCCTCGGTGAGGCCAGAGTCCCTCCGGGCGAGCGGGAGCACCTAGTCGACGCCGTTGGCGCGTTGGCAGCCGTCGCGGCGGGTCCGGTGCTCGACGCGTATATCAACGCGCCCGCGGAGCTGCGGGAGGCGTATCGCGCGTCGATGCGCGCGGCGGGCGAGCGGGCACTCGAGACCCTGCAAGACCGGCTCGCGAGTAAGGTGCCTGAAGTGGCCGCGGCGGCCGCCGAGTTTCTCGGGCTCACCGGGAGCCCCCAGGCGGTACAGCTCCTGATCGGGATCAGCCGCCATTCGGACGAGCGGGTCCGCGAAGCAGCGTTACTCGGGCTCGCCGAGATGGGCGGGCGCGAGGTCTCGCGGCCCGCCATGCCGGCGCTCAAGGATGAATCAGTGCTGGTGCGGACGGCGGCGGCGCGGGCGATTGCCGCGGGTGGCGACGCGGGGGCGACCACAGTACTCATTCGACGGTTGGAGCAGGAGGCCGACGAAGGGGTATTGGCTGCGTTGCTGAAAGCCATCGGTCAGCTCGGGGCGAAGGAAGCCCTCGACGTCCTGGCCAAACACGCCGAGCCGGGCGGCCGTCCGCGGCGCACCCCCTACGTGCGCGCGGCGGCGGTTGAAGGTCTGGCACGGCTCGACCGGCCCGAAGCTCGGGCCCTCTTGGAGTTATATGCTCGTGACAAGGAGCCGACGGTGAAACGGGCGGCGGAGGCGGCGTTGCGATGACGACTCGCGCGGCGAAAACCAGCGACGCAGTTCTGACCCAGAGCATCACGAAAGAGGTCGCGAAGCGCGTCGTCGGTCAGGAGTTGATGGTGGAGCGGCTGTTGATCGGCTTGCTCACTGGCGGGCACGTGCTGCTCGAAGGCGTGCCGGGACTCGCGAAGACGCTCGCGGTCAAGACCGTCGCCGAGTGTCTGCATATCGCTTTCTCGCGCATTCAATTCACTCCCGACCTGCTGCCGGCCGACGTGATCGGCACGATGGTCTTTGATCAGCGGTCGCAGGAGTTCTATCCGAAGAAGGGTCCGCTCTTCGCCAACCTCGTTCTCGCCGACGAAATCAACCGCGCCCCCGCCAAGGTGCAGTCGGCGCTGCTCGAGGCGATGCAGGAGAAGCAGGTGACGATCGGGGGCGAGACCTTCTATCTGGGTGAGCCGTTCCTCGTCCTCGCGACGCAGAACCCGATCGAGCACGAGGGGACCTATCCGCTCCCCGAGGCGCAGCTCGACCGCTTCATGCTGAAGATCCGCGTGGGCTACCCCTCGCGCGACGCGGAGAAGGAGATCGTGGGTCGGATGGCCGGGGGGCGCCCGATTGAAGTGCAGCGCATCGCCGAGGCCGACGACATCCTGGCCGCGCGCAGCGCCATCGCCGAGCTGTTCATGGATCAGAAAGTCGTGGACTACATCGTGGACGTGGTGCGCGCGACGCGCGAGCCGGCCGCGGTGGGCCTCCCCGAGCTCAAACCGCTGGTGGCGTTCGGCGCGTCGCCACGCGCTTCCATTTATCTGGCGCAAGCGGCACGCGCCCACGCGTACTTGCGGGGTCGCGCCTACGTGGTGCCCGAGGACGTCAAGGCGATGGCCGCCGACGTGCTGCGCCACCGGGTACTGCTCACGTTCGAAGCCGAGGCCGAGGACGTGGATACCGACCGCGTCATCACCAAGATCCTCGAGGCGGTGGGCGTGCCGTGACCTACACGGGAGGAGAGCGCCGGAGGCAGGTCACGTCGCCGGTGCGGGCACGCCGGCGGGCGGTAACTCCCGAAATACTGAAGCACGTGAAGGGGATCGAGCTCCGGGCTCGCAACCTCGTCAACACGCTGTTCACCGGTGAGTACCGCTCCGTCTTCCGCGGCCAGGGCATCGAGTTCGCCGAAGTGCGCGAGTACCAGCAGGGCGACGACTTCCGCGCCATCGACTGGAACGTCTCGGCCCGCATGGGCCATCCGTTCGTCAAGACGTTCATGGAGGAGCGTGAGCTCACGCTGCTCCTGATCGTGGACCAATCGGGATCGTTGCATTTCGGCCGGCCCTACACCAAGGCCGGTCTTGCCGTCGAGGTCGCCGCCGTGCTGGCGCTCGCGGCCGCGCGGCACAATGACCGCGTGGGTGCGTTGCTGTTCGCCGACGCGCCAGAGTACGTGGTGCGCCCCGCCAAAGGCCGCGCGCACGCGCTCCGCGTCATCCGTGACCTCGTCGCGTTCGCGCCCCGGGGACGGGGGACGAACCTGGCGGGTGCGCTGCGCTACGCGGCCAAGCTGCTGCGCCATCGGGCGATCGTCGTCGTGCTGTCTGACTTCCGCGCCGAAGGGTGGGAGGAGGCGTTGGCGCAGGTCGCCGCGCGGCACGAAGTCGTCGCCATCACGGTGGACGATCCGCGCGAGTACGAGCTCCCCGACGCCGGCTGGGTCGAGCTGCAGGATCAGGAGACGGGGGAGCGGCTGCTGGTGGATACCAGTCACGCCCCGACACGCCTGCGGATCCGCGTCGCCGCCGAGCGCCTGCAGCAGGAGCGGTCGCGCAAGCTGGTTCAGGCCGGTGTGGATCGTGTGGCGCTACAGACGACCGTGCCCTATGGCGTGCCGCTCCGGCGGGCGTTCGCCGAGCGGGCGCGCCGCATGTCGCGGTGACGATGACGGCGGTGGTACTGGCGGCGTTGCTGCAGGGGGGAAGTGGTTGGGTCGCCGTCAGCCCCCGGCCCACCGTCGGCGACACGATCTGGTTGGAGCGCACCGTGACCGCGCCCGCCGGCTGGCGCGTGCGCGTCGCCAAGCTCGACCCCGGCCCGCAGACAGAGCCGCTGGGCGACCCGACCGTCGTGCCCGCCGAAGGCGGCTGGACCGTCCGTTATCCGGTGGTCGCGTGGGCGCCCGGAGACGTGTCGGCGGCTATGCCGCCGATCTGGCGCCTGGCGCCCGACGGCAGCGCCGATTCGTTGCCCGGCGGCACCGCCACATTCCGGGTCGCCAGCGTCATCCCCGACAGCATCGCGTCTCCCGCACCACAGCCGGCCCTGGGGCCCGTGCGCTTGGCCCGTCGCACGCCGCTTCCGACGGTTGCGGCGGTGCTGCTGTCCGCGGGCGTGCTCGTGGGCGTCGTCGCGTGGCGGCGTCGTTCCCCGCGCGCCGCGCGCGCGGCCGCAGACTTGGAGCTCGATCCGGAAGTCGGTGACACGCGCTGGGTCGCGGCCGGCGAGCCGAGGGCGGTGGCCGCCCGCGCGACGCACCGGTTGCGGCACGCGATCGCCCACGCGGTCCCCGAGGCGCACAGCGCCCTCACCACGTCTGAATGTCTGTCCGTCGTAGAGCGTGCCAAGCCCGATGCGCCGCTGCGGCAGCTGCGGGAGCTGCTGAGCGCGCTCGACCAAGTGGCGTTCGCGACGGCGCACGGTGTAGACGTCGGTCCGATCGCCGCGCGCGCCCGCGCGCTCGCGGAGGAGCTCGAGCGATGAGTTTCGCGCGCCCGGCGTTCCTGCTGCTCCTCGCCGTTCTGCCTCTCTGGTGGTGGTGGCGGAAGCGGCGCTTGGCGCGCACCGCCGGCGCTCCGATGAGTGACGTGCGGCCGGCGGCGGGCCCCTTGGAGCGCCTTTGGATCGCGCGGCTTCCCGCCACACTGCGGTCGGTGTGCCTGGGCGCTTGGATCATCGCCGCCGCCGGACCACGCGTCGGCTCGGCGCGGGCCGAGCTGCACAGCGAGGGGATCTCGATCGTGCTCGCGCTCGATCTCTCGAGCAGCATGCTGGCGGAAGACTTCGCGCCGGCGAATCGGCTCGACGTGGCGCGACGGACCGC
>JAEHDT010000185.1 GCA_016880225.1 Gemmatimonadota bacterium
ACGCCGTGGCGTTCGTCGCGATGTTCGTGATCGGCGGGCTGTCGGGGATCTACATGGCGGCGACGCCGGTGGACATGTTCATCCACGACACGTACTTCATCGTCGCGCACCTGCACTACGTACTGTTCGGCGGCAGCCTGTTCGCGCTGTTCGGCGCGATTGTGTTCTGGTATCCCAAGATGTTCGGCCGGATGATGAGTGAGCCGTGGGGCAAGGTGCACTTCTGGCTCACGTTCATCTTCTACAACTGTACGTTCTTCCCGATGCATATCCTCGGCATGGCGGGGCACATGCGGCGGATCTACGACCCGACGCAGTATGCGTTCCTCCAGCCCTACCAGCCGATGAACGTGTTCATCTCGATCAGCGCGTTTCTGCTGTTTGCGTCGCAGCTCATCTTCTTCGTCAACTTCTGGTGGAGCCTGAAGAAGGGGAAAGTCGCGCCACAGAACCCCTGGGAGGACAACGGGCTCGAGTGGTCGCTGCCGAGTCCCGCGCCGCACGGTAACTGGGAGAAAGTGCCGGCGGTGTACCGCGGGCCGTACGAGTACAGCTCCCCGCAGGTCGCGGAGGACTATCTGCCACAGTACAAGAAGCTGCCCACCGACCGCGAGCCGGCCAGCGCGCCGGCGCCGGGCCACTGACCGAGAGGGGACGACCGATGACGCACGCAGCCGCCACCGTCGATCAGATGCGGCCCCCGTACCCGGCCGAACGGGGGCTCGAGGTCTACAACACGAAGCTGGGGATGTGGATCTTCCTGGCCTCGGAGGTGATGTTCTTCGCTGCCTTGATCGGGGCCTACATCATCCTCCGGTTCGGCGCCCCGGGCGAGTGGGCCAAGCCCGGGATCGTGCTGAACATCAAGATCACGGCGTTCAACACGTTCCTGCTGATCTGCTCCTCGGTGTCCATGGTCAAGGCGTACGCCTCGATTCAGGACGGCGACCAGAAGAAGATGCGCTTCTGGCTGCTGATGACGATCCTGGGCGGCGCCACGTTCGTGGGGATTCAGATCTACGAGTACATCCATCTGGTCGAGCACGGCTTCACGCCGAGCGGCGTGCGCGAGGGGAGCGAGCTGGCGGCGCTGGTGGCGAACGGCACGCTGCCGGCGGCGACGATGGGCCTGTACGGCTCGACGTTCTTCACGATGACGGGGTTCCACGGCTTCCACGTGACGTGTGGCGTGATCTCGATGACGTACCTGTACTTGACCAAGGCGCTGCCGGGCAAGTATACGAAGCAGGATTATCGCGGCATCGAAACGGTCGGGCTGTACTGGCACTTCGTCGATTTGGTGTGGATCATTCTGTTCACCATCGTCTACCTGATCTGAGGGGGCCATGGAGACCGCACACAAGCGTCCCAACTACATCCTCATCTGGGTGTATCTCGCGGTCCTCACGGCCGCCGAGCTGGCGCTCGCCTTCGAGCTGCCGATCTCGCGCAACCTGAAGCTGCTGCTGCTCCTGTTCCTGGCGGTGTGGAAGGCGGCGCTGGTCGGCCTCTTCTTCATGCACCTGAAGTTCGAACGCTGGAACCTGCGGGTCATGGCGTTGATTCCGCTGCCGCTCGCCGTAATCTTCATTCTGGCGGGAATGTCGGAGCATATCTGGTAGCGTTCCTGGAGCTGACGAAGCCGCGCATCACGCAGCTGGTGCTGCTCACCGCCGCCGCCGGGTTCTATCTCGGCTCCGGCGCCGGGGTGGACGTGTGGCTGCTCGTGCACACGCTCGTCGGCGTCGCCCTGGTCGCGGCGGGCACCAACGCCTTCAACCAGGTGCGCGAACGGGACGTCGACGCCCGCATGCGCCGCACCGCACGGCGCCCGCTCCCGTCGGGACGCCTGACGCCGCGCGCCGCCGCGTGGTTCGCCGCCGTCATCTCGGTGGCCGGTGTCGGCTACCTGGCGGCCGCGGTGAACCTGCTCACCGCCGGGCTCGCCGCCCTCACCCTGGCGAGCTACGTCCTGCTCTACACGCCCCTCAAGCGCAAGACGACCCTCAACACGTTGATCGGCGCGGTGCCGGGCGCCCTCCCGATCGTGGGCGGCTGGACCGCCGCGGGCGGCACCATCGGCCCGGCGGTGGCGGCGCTGTTCTGGATCCTGTTCCTGTGGCAGCTGCCGCACTTCCTCGCCCTCGCGTGGATCTACCGCGAGGACTACGCCCGCGGCGGCCTCGCCATGCTGTCGGTTTCGGATCCCGGCGGCCGTCACACGGGCCGGATGGTGCTGCTGTATGCCATGGCGCTCCTGCCGGTGAGCCTGTTGCCCACGCTGCTCGGCGTGACGGGTCCGCTGTACTTCTTCGGTGCCCTGGCACTCGGCATCGCCTATGCCGGGGTCTCGCTCACCATGACGCGCGCCGTGACGACAGCCCGCGCGTGGCGCGTCTTCCTGGTCTCGATCGTCTACCTGCCGGCGCTGCTCACGCTCATGGTGGTGGACAAGGTCGTGGCCTGAGCGCTGGCCGTGATTCCCTTCCACCGCCTGCTGATCTCGACCGCCATCGTTTTCTGCGCGGGCTTCGCGGCCTGGGCGGCATGGCATTACCGGCAGTCGGGTGACGTCCTGATGCTGCTCACGGCTTTGGCGTTCGCCGTCGCGACCATCGCGCTCAGCTACTACCTGCGCCATCTGCGGCGCTTCCTCGGCCGATGACGCCGGTCCTGCTGCTGTTGCTGCACGGCGACGACCCGGCCATGGAGCTCTTGTATTTCTGGGCGGCCGTGCTGCTGGCGCTCACGCCCGTGTTGATCTTCGGCGGGATCGCGGTGTGGTTGGGGCGGAAGTTGTGGAAGGAGCGCCGCTCCGCGTTAGATTGATTCCATGACTCCCAAGCCCCCCGAGCGCCGCCAGGTCGTGCGCTTCGCCTTCTACAAGCTCGACAGCGCGTGGCGGCGGCTGTCGGCCGAGCGCCAGGCCAGCTCGAAGATCGAGTTCGGCCAGACGATCGAGAGCTTCGCCGGCCGACTGCTGCTTCGCCCCTACGGGTTGGTGGGCATCCGCGGCGACTGCGATTTCCTCCTGTGGCAGGTGGCCGAGAACCTCGATTCGCTGGTGGCGCTGCAGACGGCCCTGAACGGCACCGATCTGGGCGCCTATCTGACCGCTCCCTACAGCTACCTCGCCATGACCCGGCGCTCGATTTACGAGTTTCCCGAGGAGCCCGGCCAGCCCTCCCGGCTCGTGATTCGCCCCAGCGAGGCGCGCTACCTGTTCGTGTACCCGTTCATCAAGACGCGGGCCTGGTACATGCTCCCCAAAGCGGAGCGCCAGACGATGATGGACGAGCACGTGCGGGTCGGGCGGCAGTACCCCACGATCCGGCTCAATACGACCTACTCCTACGGCCTCGACGACCAGGAATTCATCGTGGCGTTCGAGGGCGACAACCCCGCCGAATTCCTCGACCTCGTGATGGAGCTGCGCGAGAGCAAGGCGTCCTCCTACACGTTGCGCGACACGCCCACCTTCACGTGCGTGCAGATGTCCCTGTGGGATATGCTCGACACGCTCGGCGGGGCGGGCTCCGTCCAGGCTGTGTCGCGTCGCCCGGTGCGGGCGGACGGCTACACGCCGGTCGCGACGCTCGCCGATCTGCCGCCGGGCTCCTCCCGCCGGGTGTACGCGGGCAGTGACGCGGTGGCCCTGTTCAACGTGAACGGCACCGTGCACGCGATCGCAAACCGCTGCAGCCACGCGCGGGCCAGCCTATCGGAAGGCACTATCGATGCCGCGCGCTGCGCGGTCACGTGCCCGTGGCACGAAGGCGTGTTCTCGCTCGAGACAGGACAGGTGCTCGGCGGGCCGCCTGCGCTTCCGGTGGCCGTGTACCGCGTGAAAGTCGAAGGCGACGCCATCCTCATCGCCCCGGCGGAGGCGCGCGAGCCGACGGTTGCCCCGCACTCCTGAAGACGGCCGTTTCCTCAAGGCCTGCCGCTGCGAGCCCACCGACGTCACGCCCGTGTGGTTCATGCGGCAGGCCGGGCGCTACATGCCCGAGTACCGGGCGCTGCGCCAGAAGCACTCGCTGCTCGACCTGTGTCACAAACCCGAGCTCGCCGCGCAGGTCACGCTGCAGCCGGTCGAGCGCCTCGGCGTGGATGCGGCGATCCTGTTCGCCGACATCCTGCTGCCGTTCGAGCCGCTCGGGCTGGGCCTCACGTTCGCCGCGGGCGAGGGCCCCCACATCACCCGGCCGATCCGCGAGGCGGGGCAGGTGCTCGATTTGCCCCCGGTGGACCCGGCGACCGATCTCGCCTACGTGATCGAGGCGGTGCGGCACGCCGCCCGCGCGCTACCGCCGCACGTGCCCCTGATCGGCTTCGCGGGGGCACCGTTCACGCTCGCGAGCTATGCGATTGAAGGCGGCGGCACCCGCACGTTCGCTCTCACCAAGCGCTTCATGTACACCGAGCCGCGCGCCTGGCACGAGCTGATGCGGCGCCTCGCGGAGCTCGTGGGGGGCTACCTCGCGGCGCAGGCGCGCGCCGGCGCGCGGGCGCTGCAGCTGTTCGACAGCTGGGTGGGATGCCTCTCCCCCGCCGATTACACGACGTACGTATTCCCGCACAGCCAGCGCGCGCTCGAGCTCGCGGCCGCGGGCGGCGTGCCGGTGATCCACTTCGGGACCGACACGGCTACGCTGCTCGGCGACTTCGCGCGGGCCGGCGGCGACGTGATCGGCGTCGACTGGCGCGTTCCCCTCGACGTCGCGTGGGAGCGCATCACGTCCGACCGCACCGTCGCCATTCAGGGCAACCTCGACCCGGTGGCCCTGCTGGCGCCGCGCCCCGAGCTCGAGCGGCACGTACGCGACGTGCTCGCCCGCGCACGCGGCCGCCCTGGGCACATCTTCAACCTCGGGCACGGCGTGCTGCCCGAGACCCCAGTCGAGGCCGTCCAGGCCGTGGTCGAGTGGGTGCATGGCGGCTGAGCGCGTCGCCGTGCTCCTCATGGCGTACGGGGGTCCGGAGAGCCTCGACGAAGTCGAGCCGTACCTCCTCGACGTGCGCGGCGGCCGGCCGACCAGCCCCCAATTCCTCCAGGAGATCAAGGAGCGTTACGCCCTGATCGGCGGCCGCTCTCCGCTGCGCCGGCTCACCGAGGCGCAGGCCGCGGGCGTGCAACGGGCGCTGGGCGAGCGGTTCGCGGTCTACGTGGGGATGCGTCACTGGCAACCCTACATCCGCGACGTCGTCGCGCGGGTCGCGGCGGAGGGCCATCGCCGGCTGGTGGGCGTGGTGCTCGCGCCGCACTACTCCGCGATGTCGGTCGGGGCCTACGAGAAGCAGTTGTTGGACGCGGTGGCAGGACGGCTCGAAACGACGCTGGTCCGCAGCTGGGCCGATCACCCCAAGTTCCTCGACGCGGTCGCCGGGCGCGTGGTCCAGGCGCTGCAGCGCTTTCCGTCCCCTGGCTCCGTGCAAGTGCTGTTCACGGCGCACAGCCTCCCCGAGCGGATCCTCGCCTCCGGCGACCCCTATCCCAACGAGCTACGGGTGAGCGCGGCGGCCGTCGCCAGGCGCGCCGGGCTCGGCTCCTGGCAGTTCGCCTTCCAGAGCGCGGGGGCGACGCCCGAGCCCTGGCTCGGGCCTGAGGCGGGCGCTGTGATGACCGAGCTCGCCGGCAAGGGGCACAAGGCGTTCCTCATCGTGCCGATCGGGTTCGTCTGCGACCACGTCGAGGTATTGTACGATGTGGATATCGTCTACCAGGCGCTCGCCCGTCGCCTCGGCGTTCAGCTCGAGCGGACGACTTCGCTCAACGACGATCCGCTCCTGGTCGGCGCCGTCGCGGAGGTCGCGCGCGACGCCGCGCTCGCGCGGGGGTGGGCATGACCGTCGTGGTCGTCGGCGCGGGACTCGCCGGCCTGTC
>JAEHDT010000020.1 GCA_016880225.1 Gemmatimonadota bacterium
TGCTTTTCTGCCTGCGGAAATCCCGCATTCAGCTGAAGCAGCTGCACGCCGCCGTGGAAGGAACGCTGGTGCGGAACGAGCGCGGGCGCCTGCGAATCGGCGAGATCCAGGTGCGGCTCGCGCCCGAGGTGGCGCCGGAGGATCGCGACCGCATGGGCCGTTGTCTCGAGCTGTTCGAAGACTTCTGCATCGTGACGGAGAGCGTGCGCCAGGGCATCCCGGTCACCGTGGAGGTAGGGGCGGACCGTTCCCTCAGCGCACCCGCAGCGCGTTGAGGATCACCGCCGCGTCGAGCGCCTCCTGCATCACCGCACCGACCGCCGGTGTGAGCAGCCCGAAGCTCGCGACTACCATCAGCCCGAAGCTCACCCCCAGACCCACACCGATGCTCTGGAGGGCGATCTGCCGCATGCGCCGGCTGATCGCCATCGCGTCGCCCACCCGCGAGATGTCGTCCACCAGCAGGACGATGTCGGCGGCCTCGGCGGAGATCGCCGTGCCGTGCTCGCCCATCGCTACACCCACGGTCGCCGCCGCGAGGGCCGGCGCATCGTTGATCCCGTCCCCCACCATGACCACGGCTCCGTAGCGACGCTTGAGCTCCTGCACCGCGGCCACTTTGTCGGCCGGCAGCAGGTTCGCCCGAACCGTCCGGATGCCCGCGTGGCCGGCCACGATCTGCGCCGTCGATTCGCGGTCCCCGGTGAGCATAACGGTCTCGGTCACGCCGAGGACGGCGAGGCGCTGCATGAGGGAGGGCACCTGGTGGCGCAGCCGGTCGGCGAATTCGATCGTGCCGGCGAGGCGCCCGTCCAACCCGACGTACGCCGTGGTGTGATCGTCCCGCCCAGGCGGGACGGCGATGCCGCGGTGCTCGAGAAACGCCGCCGATCCCACGGCCACGGCCCGGCCCTCGACGCGCGCCGCGACCCCCGCCCCCGGCGTTTCGACGAAGTCCGTCGCGGGCGGCAATGGGCCCGAGCGCCGCAGGCCCACCTCGACCACGGCCTTCCCCAGGTGGTGCGACGAAAGCCGCTCCACTGCGGCGGCGAGGCGCAGCACGTCGTCCGCCGCCGCGCCATCCATGACCTCGACGCGATCCACGGTCGGATGGCCGAGCGTGAGCGTCCCCGTCTTGTCGAAGACCACGACGCGCGCGCGCCCGACCTGCTCGATCGCCGCCCCCGTCTTGACGATCACGCCCGCGTCCGCCGCGCGGCTGATCCCGGCGATGACGGCGATCGGCGTCGCGAGGATGAGGGGGCAGGGAGTCGCCACGACCAGGACGGCGAGCACGCTCGTCGGCGTCCCGGTGATGAGCCAGGCGACGCCGCACATCACGAGCGTGATCGGGGTGAACCACACGGCGAACCGATCGGCGAGCCGCTGGATGGGCGGCTTCTCACGCCGCGCCCGCTCCACGAGGCGCACGATATGCTGGTACTGGCTCTCCTCGGCCGGCCGCGCCGCCCGCATCTCGAGCGCGCCGTCCAGGTTGACGCTGCCCGAGAGCAGCGCCGTCCCCGCCACGGCGTGGAGCGGCAACGGCTCGCCGGTGAGCGCCGACTGATCCACCGCCGACACGCCCTTGGTGACTTCGCCGTCCACCGGGACGAGGTCGCCAGGGCGGATGAGCAGCAGGTCGCCGATCGCAATTGCGCTCACCGGCAGTTCGTCCACGTGGCCGTCCCGGATGCGCCGCCCGATCTTCGGCGCCCGCGCGAGCAGCGCCTCGAGCGAGCCCGACGCGCGGCCCATCGCGTAGCCCTCCAGGGCCTCCCCGCCCGATTGCATGAGCGCGATGACGGCCC
This sequence comes from Gemmatimonadota bacterium, assembly GCA_016880225.1. Classification (GTDB taxonomy): domain Bacteria; phylum Gemmatimonadota; class Gemmatimonadetes; order Gemmatimonadales; family GWC2-71-9; genus AG41. The sequence goes on from JAEHDT010000020.1 coordinate 1,812, forward strand.
CGGCGAAGTATTGCCCCAACACGAACGCGGTGACGATCGCGAGCATCGCGACGATGTCGGCCGCGAAGCGGCCGCGCAGCATGCCCCGCACCGTCTGCACCACCAGAGGGCCGCCCCCGGCGACGAGCGTCGCCAGGAAGATCCAGCGCGCCGGCTCGGGAGCCCGGAAGACGAGGTGGGTGGCGAGCCCTGCGACGAGCCCTGCGCCCACGATCGCGGGGAGAGGATACTGCCGTATGAAGCGCATCAGGAGGTCCCCGCCTCTAGAACGGCGAATATCCCGGCGACCCGTACGTCTGCATATGCAGATGCGCCCAGAGCGGGTAGGCGTACGCGACCAGCACCAGCAGCACCGCCACCGCCGTCCACAGGCCGTAGCGGTCGAGCAGCCCGGCGCGCGGGCTCAGCGGCTCGAGCGGCTCGGCCCATTCGATCGGCTGCGGCGCGATCCGCTTGCCCGCGAGGCCCGTGCCGAGCATCACCAGCAGAAAGAACGCCGAGCTCGCGAACAGGAACAGCCCGCCAACGGCCGACACCCCGGTGAGGCCGCGCCATGCGTGGGCCACCGCGCTGCCGCCGTAGCTCGCATCGAAGATGCGCCGCGGCATGCCCATCAGGCCGGTGATGTGGTTCGAGATCGAGAACAGCACCATCCCGATGAACCAGAGGTACGGCTGCACCTTCGCGAGCAGCCCGAGCTCGAGCTCGCGCCCCGTGAGCCGCGGCAGCAGCCAGTAGGCCGTTCCCATGAACGTGAGCGCGGTGGCGCTGCCGACGGTGAGGTGGAAGTGTCCCTGGATCCAGGCCGTGTTGTGGACCACGGCGTTCATGCCGTAGGCGGCGTTGATGGCCCCGCCGAAGCCGCCCACCGCGAACAGCAGCATCGAGAGCAGCACGCTGGCGACGAGGGGGTCGCCCCAGGGGAGTCGCTTCAGCCAGTCGAGGAGCCCGGTCGCGCCCTTCATCCGGCCGGCCACCTCGAGCGACGCGGTCACCGTGAACGCGGTGACGAAGCTCGGGAACAGAATTCCGAACGTGAGGATCGCGTGGAACAGCTTCCACGATGCGGGGATGCCCGGATCCATAAACTGGTGATGGAAGCCGACGGGCGTGGACAGGACGATGAACAGGATGAACACCAGACGCGCGAGCGGATCGCTGAACAGCTTGCCCCCGGCGACCTTCGGCAAGACCGTGTACCACACGACGTACGCCGGCAGCAGCCAGAAGTACACGAGCGGATGGCCGAAGTACCAGAACAACATGCGCGCGAGCTCGGGATCCACGGTCTTCGTGAGCCCGAGGGACCAGGGGATGAGCAGGAACAACATTTCCGCCGCGACGCCGATCGTCGCGATGAACCACACGATGACCGTGGCCAGCATCCCGTGGAGCGCCAGCGGCGCGGGCTGACCCGGAGCGCCGCGCTTCCAGACCACGTAGCTCCGGATCACGACGAAGCCCCAGATCCAGGATCCCACGACGAGCAGCGTGGCCCCGATATAGAACGCGGGGTGCGCCTTGAGCGGCGGGTAGAAGGTGTAGAGCACGGTCGCCTTGCCGGAGAGAATCGAGGCGACCGTCGCGAGTGTGCCTCCGAGCGCCACCCAATACCCCGTCCACGCCAGGGCGCGGTGCGGCACGGGGCGGCCGAGCGTGCGCTCCGCCACGACGTAGCCGAGCGCCATGATGAAGAAGGTCGTGAAGACGAGCGCCATGAGGGTGCCGTGCGCGGTGACTGAGAGGTAGTACATCCGGGCCGACCGCCACGGCAGATCGAGGGCGGCGCGGGACAGGGCCTGCATCAGGGCCATCGCCGCCGCGACGCCGAAGGCGAGGATCGCGACCCAGAGGTGCGCGAGCGCCAGCCGGGTCGACGGCACGGCCCGCTCGCTCACGGCGCGGCCTGCTCCACGATCAGCTTCGCCGACATGAGGTGATGGCCCAGCCCGCAGTACTCGTTGCACACGATGAGATACTCACCCGGTTGCCGAAACACCGTGGTGAACTGGCTCACGTAGCCGGGCACCAGCATGGTATTCGCGTTGGTGCCGACGATCAGGAAGCCGTGCGTCACATCCGTGCTCGTCATCCGGAAGGTGACCGGCTTCCCGGCCGGAACCCGGATCACCGCCGGCGTGAAGCCGAACATCATCCCGAAGGCCACGACCGTCGCGCCGTTCGTGTCCAGCGTGACCGCCGGGTGGGCGAAGCGGGGATCCTTGAACACCTGGGTCGGGTCGATCGTCTCGACGTGGCTCGGCGGCTGCAGCGCGCCGCCGACGCCGGTGACGAGCACCATCGCGATGAACGCGATGATGATGGCGCCCGCGGCCCACATCCAGATCTTCTCGTAGAGGGGGACGTTCACGGCGTCACGCCGCCGCGCCGCAGGTAGACCAGCAGGTACACGGCGAACCACCCGGTGACGAACAGAACGCCGTACAGTCCAATGAGGAACAGTGTGCCTTTGGGATGCGCCGTGTGCGGCGCGTCGTGCTCGGTCACGGGCCGGCTACCGGTTGAGGCTCCGGAACGGGCAGATCGACGTCGAAGCGCGCCCCGCGCCCGGGCACGTTATTGGCTCGGATCGTGCCGCCGTGCAACCGCACGATGGCGGCCGCCATCGCCAGGCCAAGGCCGGTGCCGCTGCCGCGGCTGCGGGCTTCGTCGACCCGGTAGAACGGCTCGAAGATGTGCGGCAGGTATTCCGGGGGAACGCCGGGACCCGAATCCTCGACCGACAGGCGGACGCCCCCGACGCGGTCGAGCGGCGCCGTGGTGACCCGGATCGTGCCCTCCGGCGGCGTGAACTTCACCGCGTTGTCGAGCAGGTGGTGCGCGACGCGCTCGATCATTTCCCGGTCGAGCGGTGCGACGGCTCCGTCCTTGAAGCAGCGCTCCACTGTGAGGCCGCGCTCCTCGATGCGCCCGTGCAACAGGGAGAGCGCGCCCTCCACGACCTCGGCGACGTCCGTCGGCTGGCGTTGCGCTTGGAGCAACCCCGCATCGATGCGCGTGATCAGGAGCAGGTCCTCGCTCATCTCCGTGAGCCGCTCGATCTCCTCGAGCGCGCTGTGCAGCACCCGCTGATAGTCACGTGGCGAGCGCTCGGCGCGCAATGCCACTTCGATCTCGCCCCGCAACGCGGTCAGGGGAGAACGCAGCTCGTGACTCACATCCGCCGTGAGACGGCGCTGGATCCGGAACGCCACGTCGAGCCGCTCGAGCATGCGGTTCAGCACCGCCACCAGGCCGCGGTACTCGCTGGTCTCGGCGTGCGCGACGATCCGCTGGTTCAACGTCCCCGCCTCGACCAGCGTGGCCTGCTCCGTGATCTCGGCGACCGGCCGCACCACCGAGCCCGCCAGCCACCAAGCCCCCACGAACGTGGCGGCGGTGATGAGCAGGACCACCCCCGCCAAAGCGGGCGCCATGGCCGACCGGATCACGGCCGGATCGACGTGGTGCTCGAAGAAGAGGTGGCTGCCGTAGAGCACGGCGGCGGCGACTGCGAGGAGACCCACGCCCATGGTCGCCGCGAACCGGACGGCCAGCGTCCGACGCAGCGACCGATTCACTCCTCGTCTCTATCCGGCGATTGGAGGCGGAATCCGACGCCCCGCACAGTGTGGATCAGCTCGAGGTCAGACGCGACAGCAAGCTTACGCCGCAGGTTGCCCACGTGCACATCGACCACGTTGCTCTCGGGGTCGAAGTGGAGATCCCACACCTTCTCGAGCAGCTCGGTGCGGCGGATGACCTCTTCCGGCCGGAGCAGGAAGTGCTCCAGGAGCTGGAACTCCTTGGGCGTCAATTCGAGCTTCTTGCCCCGCACCTTCACTTTGTGCTTCAGGCGGTCGAGCTCGATCGGCCCGTAGGCCAGGAGCTCGGTGCGGCTCGCCCCGCCACGGCGCACCAGCGCGCGCACACGGGCCAGGAGCTCGTCGAACTTGAACGGCTTGGGGAGATAGTCGTCGGCGCCCGCGTCGAGCCCGCGCACCACGTCCTCCGTCGTGTCGCGCGCCGTGAGCATCAGGATCGGCGTCTTGCGACCCTCGCGGCGCAGCTCGCTCGCCACCTGGAGCCCGTTCTTCTTCGGCAACATCACGTCCAGAACCACGAGGTCGTAGTCGTATACGTGCGCCAGCGTCGTGCCCTCTTCGCCGTCGGGGGCGACGTCCACGGCGTACCCTTCTTCGCGCAGGCCCTGCTCGATGAAGCCCGCCACTTTGCGGTCGTCTTCCACCACGAGGATTTTCATGAATCGGAGACTAGGGGTAGCGCGTTGAACCGAATCTAAAGAAAGCGTGAGGAAATCTTCATGTTGACGGAGGCACTTGCGGCAGGGTGAGCGTGAAGGTCGCGCCGCGACCGACCTTGCTCTGCACGGTAAGACGGCCGCCCAGCACCTCCGCCAAGCGGCGCGACACCGGGAGGCCGAGGCCTGTCCCCAGCCCCGAGTGGGGATCGAACTGCTCGAACGGCTCGAAAATCCGCCCCTGCAGCTCCTCCGGGATCCCAGGACCCTGATCGGTCACGTCGAACTTCACCTCGGAGTCCACCGTCGCCGCCCGCACCAGCACCGTACGCTGCTCCGGGCTGTGCCGGATGGCGTTGGTGAGGAGGTTCACGAGGATCTGCTCGAAGCGCATGGGGTCCGTGCGGAGCGTCGGCGCGGGGGTCGGGCACTGCATCTCCAGCGTGATGTGCTTGGCATCCGCCGTCGGCCGCACGCCGTCGAGGGTGCGCTCGAGCGCGGTGGCGACCTCGAGATCGCGCCACACGGGCTTCACCTTTCCGGCGTCGAGCCGGGTCAGGTCGAGGAAGTTGTTGAGGAGTGTGATAGTCCGGTCGGCGCTCTCGTACACCTCGCGGGCCGCGTGCGCCGCCGACTCCGGCGCCTTGTTGCGCACCAGCCGCTCGGCCCACCCGTACACCCCGGTCAAAGCGTTGCGCAACTCGTGGTTCATCATCGCGAAGAACAGGTCGCGCTGCCGCTGCATTTCGCGCACCTGGCCCAGCAGCCGCTGGCCCTCGTCATTGAGGCGCGCGTTCTCGATGGCGACCGCGGCATCGGCCGCGAGCAGCACGGCGATCGCTTCGTCCTCCGCGTCGAATTCCCGGGCACCGATCTTCTCCGTGAGGTACAGGTTCCCGAACACCTTGCCGTGGCTCACGATCGGGACGCCGAGAAAGGACTTCATGATCGGGTGGTGGGGAGGGAAACCGTGCCGCTTGGGATGCCGCGTAATGTCCGCCGTGCGAATGGGCTTCGGCCGGCGGAACACGAGTCCGAGCAGGCCGCGCCCGGACGGCACGGCGCCGATGCGGCGGCGGTGGGCGTCGGACAAGCCCGACGTCACGAACCGGCTCAAGGACTTGCGGTCCGGCGCCAGCACCCCGAGCGCGGCGTAGCGCGCCCCGACGACGTTGCGCGCCGAATCCACCACCTGCTGGAGCACGCGCTCGAGCGAGCGCTCCGAGAAGACGGAGACTCCCGCCGAGAGCAGGCGCTCGAAGCGGCGCCGCACGCGTGATGCTTCGCTGGTCTTCTTGGGCAACCGCACCTCGCCGCAGGCGTCTGGCGTCTGAAGACAGTATGAAGGCTGAGCGCCGGAGAAGCTAGCCTCACCCCGCGTTCAGCGTTTCTTCAGCCGCGCCCGGCTAAGCTCGTCCCATGCAGCTTCGGAAGATCCTGGCGGCGGTGAAACCGACCTCGCCCGATACGCATCCCCTGTGCGCGGCTGTCGAGTTGGCGGCCCGCGCCCGCGCGCACCTCACGGTTTTGGGCGTGACGGAGTCCCCTTGGCAGCTGCTCGGTCCGGAGGCGGCAGACAGCGGGGCCGTCATGCCGAGCCGGGGCGACCTGGTCGCGCTCGCCACGGCACGTCTCGATGAGCGCGTGCGGCCGCTCCTGACGCCCCGGCTCGGCGACCACGCCGAGGCGCACGCCGCCATCGGGCTGCCGGCGATCGAGATCGCGCGCTGGTCAGAGTCCGACGGGACGGACTTGATCGTGCTCGGGCGGGACGCTCCGCCCCGGGTGGCGCGGGTGGACGGCGCCGGCACGGTCGAGGGGACGGTGCGGCGAGCGCGGGTGCCGTGCCTGCTGGCGCCGTCCGGGGGCACGCCATTTCAACGCATTCTGGCGGCCGTGGACGGCGGACCCGATACCAAGGAGATCATCGAAGCGGCGCTCGTGATCGGTCGCCTGTTCGGCGCGGCGGTCCGGGCGCTCTACGTCGAGGCCCCCGCGATGGCAGGCGTGGGTGCGACGTCGTGGGGGCACGATGCCCCGCGGTGGAGTGAGGAGCGCGCGGTAGCGGGCTACGACACGATGGTCCGCGAAGGCGATCCGGTAGTGGAGATCCTGCGGGTGCTGCGGGGTGAGGCGGTGGATCTACTCGTAATCGGGCACCACCGCGGCGGACCGACCGGCGCTCACGCGACGAGCGGGGTCGCGCCGCGCCTGCTGCAGCGCGCCCCCTGCGCCGTCCTGACGGTGCCGGTCTGACGGTCCCCTATACCTTCTGGGTGGCCACCGCCCCGACGACGTCCGTCTGCGAGATCACGCCGACAAGCGCGCCCTTCTCCTCCACGAACAGCCGCTGCACCTCGAGATAGAGCATCTCTCGCGCGGCATCGCGCACATCCAGCTCGGGCGCCACCGTCACGGGCCACGGCGCCATGATCTCGAGCACGAGTGTGTCCTCGAACAGGCGGTCGCGCGCCCGCGGGCTCTGCAGCCCGCTCTCGGCCTTGAGGATCTCGCGCGTGGACAGCACTCCCACCGCTCGCCCGTACCGGTCGAGCACCGGCAGCGCGGATACCTGCGCCCCGGCGAGGGCCGCCACGGCGTCCGCAACAGTGGAATCGGAGCTGATCGTCTTCAGGTCGGTCCGCATCAGTTCGGCGACTTTCATAGAGCCCTCCAGTGCAACGAAACCTCGCCCGATGCGTATGAAACGGAGTTGAAGGCCGCCGTAACGTCTCCATAGAGAGGCCCCATGACACCTTCCCGCGCCGTTCCGGCCGTCCTCGTTGCCGTGGCCGCCGCGTGCGGCACGGCGCCACAGACTCCGGTGCCCGTCGCCGGCACGGTGGCGGACGTGGCGGCCCTCGCGGGCCGGTGGGAGGGCAGCTACTCGAACCCCGCGACCGGTCGCAGCGGCAGCATCTCGTTCAGCCTCACCGCGAACGGCGACTCGGCAACGGGCGACGTGGTCATGATCCCCCGCGGCTTCGGCCGCCCGCTCCAGGCCTGGAACCGCGCGACGCCCGCCGGAGCCATTCCGCAGCGCCCCTCCGTCCTCACCATCAACTTCGTCCGGGTCGCCCGCGGGCGCGTGAGCGGCACGCTCGCTCCATATGCCGATCCGGAAACGGGGGAGCAGCTGTTCACGACGTTCGAGGGTCGCCTGCAGAGCGACGCAATCGAAGGGACGTTCCGGACCCACACCGCCGGCGGCACCGATACGCGCGAGGGCCAGTGGAAGGTCACGCGGCACCCCGCCGGCTAGGGGCGCAAGCACCGCTCACCCGCGTCTCACGCCCACTTCAAGGCCCGAGGGTTTCATTCCTCCGTGTCACCCCACATCGGAGGGACCGTGAGCACCAAGGAAATGATCGATTCGGCCGTTGCGCATCTGCGCGCCAGCGCCGGTGTGAAAACGGTCTACGGCGAGCCCGTCGTGGTCGACGGCAAGACCATCATCCCCGTCGCCAAGGTTGCCTACGGCTTCGGCGGCGGCACGGGCACCAAGAAGGCGCCGGGCGCAAAGGACGAGAAGGGAGCCCCGATCGCAGAAGTGGGCGAGGGCGCGGGCGGCGGGGTCGCCGCCAAGCCCGTGGGCGTCGTGGAGATCAGCGGGCAGGACACGAAGTTCGTGCCTTTCGGACAGACCAAGCGGCTCGCCTGGGCCGCGGCCATCGGCTCAGGAATCGGCTTCGTGCTCGGCATGCTGCTCCGCCGCCGCAGTAGGCCGGTTTAGGGGAGCCTGGCCCTCGCGCCTCTGCCGAGGAGCTGGGCGTTGATGGCCACGATCACCGTGGACACCGACATCAGCACGGCGCCGAGCGCCGGTGAGAGCAGGATGCCGGCGGCGCGGTACAGCGCGCCCGCCGCGAGCGGCAGCGCTACGGCGTTGTAGCCGGTGGCCCACCACAGGTTCTGGACCATCTTCCGGTAGGTCGCGCGGGCGAGCTCCACGATCGCGGCCACGTCGCGGGGATCGGAGCGCACGAGCACGATGTCCGCCGCTTCGACGGCCACGTCGGTCCCGGCGCCGATCGCGATGCCCACGTCCGCTTCCACCAGCGCTGGCGCGTCGTTCACACCGTCCCCCACCATGGCGACCGTGAGCCCTCGCGCTTTGATCTCGCGGATCGTGGAGGCCTTCTGGTCGGGCAGCACCTCGGCGAAGGCGTCGTCGAGGCCGAGCTCCGCCGCCACCCAGCGAGCCACGGTGCGTGAGTCGCCCGTGAGCATCATCGTCTTGATGCCCATGCGCCGGAGACGTCGCAGCGCGTCGCGCGACTGCTCGCGGATCACGTCCGCGAGGGCAACGGCGCCTGCCACCGTTCCGTCCACCAGCACGTAAACGACCGTTTTGCCCTGCTCCGCGAGCGGGGCGACACGGGGGTCCGTCGTGCCCATGCCCTGCTCACGCAGAAATCCCGGGCTCACGACCTCGACCTTCCTGCCCTCGACGAGGCCACGCGCCCCCTTGCCGGGGATGGCGGTGACCTCAGTCGGCCCCGGAAAGCGAATGTCGCGCTCGGCGGCGGCGCGTACGATGCCGGCCGCGATGGGATGCTCGGAACGGCTTTCGATCGCGGCGGCGAGGCGCAGCACGTCTGCGTCACTCCGCCCAGCGGCCGCCACGACGTCGGTGACGCCGAACCGCCCCTCGGTGAGCGTCCCGGTCTTGTCGAACACGATGGCGTCGAGTTCGCGCGCCCGCTCGAACGCCGAGCGATCGCGGATCAACAGGCCGTTCCGCGCCGAGAGCGCGGTCGAGACGGCGATCACGAGCGGCACGGCAAGGCCAAGCGCGTGCGGGCAGGCGATCACCATGACGGTCACCATGCGCTCGAGGGCGAAGCCCACACTGCGGCCCGCCACGAGCCAGGCGGTGAGCGTGACGATTCCGCCGCCGATCGCGATGAGCGTGAGCCACAGCGCGGCCCGGTTCGCGAGGTCCTGCGTCCGGGACCGGGTCTCCTGCGCCCGGCGTACCAGCTCGATGACCTGCGACAGGTAGGTGTCCGCTCCGGTGCGGGTGACCTCGATCGTGATCGCCGATTCGCCGTTCACGGCGCCGCCGATCACGCCGTCTCCTTCGCCTCTTTCGACCGGTCCGGATTCTCCCGTGAGGAGCGCCTGGTTGACGCTCGTGCGGCCCTCGACCACCGTGCCATCGGTAGGGACCTTCTCTCCCGGTCGCACCAGCACGCGGTCGCCCCGGCGTAGCCCCGGGACGGGGACGTCCTCGATGCTGCCGTCCGGCCGCAGCCGGTGCGCCTCCGCGGGGAGGAGCCGTACCAACTCCTCGAGCGCGCGCGAGGCGCCCAGCACGGAGCGCATTTCCACCCAGTGCCCGAGCAGCATGATGTCGATCAGCGTCGCCGTCTCCCAGAAGAACACGTTCCCCGGGAGACCGAGCACGACCAGCGCGCTGTACGCGTAGGCGACGGTGATGGCGAGTGCGACGAGCGTCATCATGCCGGGGAGCCGGCGCCGCAGCTCGTCTACCAGTCCCGAGAGGAACGGCCAGCCGCCGTAGAAGTAGACCGCCGAGGCGAACGCCAACCCCACATACTCGTCGCCCGTGAAAGCGAGGGCGCCCCGCAAGCCGAAGAACTCCTGGATCATGTGGGAGGTCGCGAGGACCGGAACCGTCAGCCCGAGCGAGACCCAGAAACGGCGGCGGAAGTCCGCCACCATGTCGGCGTGGCCCGCGTGGCGCCCGGCCGCGGACTCACCGCGCGCAGGCGCCCGCTCGTGCGCGACGACGTGGCCCTGGTGCTGATGATGGGAGTGATCAGTCATACGGAGTCCACAGCGGGCTCGAGCCCCCGCTTCGCGAGACGCTCGAAGAACCGGTCGACTGGCACGATTTGTTCCGCGAGCCAGATGCCCGGCTGGTCTACCTCCTCTTCGATGAGCGAGCGCGCGAGAGAAGCAGCCCCCAATGCCGTGGCGTGCGCTTGAACGCGCCCGACGAGGCTCGCCCGCACAGCCCCGCGCACGCCGCTCACCTCCACGACCAGCCCGTACCATCGCGGCCCGCATACGCGCGCTGCAGCCATGCGAGCAGGCGGCTGAGCCGTGCGCCGCTGCGCGCGCGCTGTCGCAGCAAGGACGGCACCCCCAGACGGGTCAGGGCCGCCATCAACCGACCGAGCCAGGGAGGATCGAGTGCCAAGCCGGACACAGCCGTGTGGGCCCCGAGCGTCTCGGGAAAGAACACCTGATCTGAGAAGGGAAAGCGATATGCCCTGCGCGGCCCGATCGGCATGGGAAATGGCACAAGCGAGGCGCCAGCGAACGCGCGGGCCTCCTGCCGCCGGCCCCCAA
>JAEHDT010000186.1 GCA_016880225.1 Gemmatimonadota bacterium
CCACGGCATCGGACGCCGTGGCAGTGCGGGTGATTTCGCGGCGCCGCCTCGCCACCACGGTGTTCGCTCCCGACTGGACCGATGCCATCCTCGCACACCTCGATCACATACTGGGCAACGCCGCTCCTGCACCTCCCACCCTCGATCTGCGCTTGGCGACCCTGCGCGGCTTGAAGGACGGCCAAGTGATCCGCGTGAGCGGGGCGTTCGGCACCCGGGAGGGTGCGGTGGTCGCTCGCAGCGACACGGTGGTGACGCTCCGGGGCACTCCCCCGAACGCCGTCCGTGTCGCCGAGATCGATTCGGTGTGGCTGCGTCGCGGGCACTCCGGCACGGGCGCGATCGTCGGCGGCCTCCTCGGCGCGATCGGTGGCGTGGCGATCGTGTCCAACAAGACGTGCCCGTCGCTCAACGAGCTGGGGGGCTGCGCCGCCGAGCGGGTCTTCACGGTGCTCGGCGTCTCGGCAGGCGGCGCGCTGGTGGGCGCCGCAGTGGGCAGCGGCGTCCACGGCTGGCGGCTCTTGTATCCCTGAGGCGGTCTCGTTCCGGTTAGATTCCGTGCGTGCACCGCGTACGGATGGCCGGCCGGCTCGGCGTCTTCGCCGTTCTCTTGGGGACGCAGTGGGGCTGCCGTACGGCGCTCAACTACACGGACCCGCTCGGCCCCCGCTACGCCGCGGCACTGGCGCCGGTGCTCCCGGCGGCGCTGCCGGGCCGCGGTGATACCCTTCATCTCGTCACCTTCAACATCCAGTTCGCGCGCCACGTTGACCGGGCGATCGAGCTGTTCCGGTCCGTCCCGGCCCTCGAGCAGGCCGACGTCGTCACGCTGCAGGAGATGGATGCGCCTGGCACCGAGCGTATCGCCGCCGCGCTGGGGATGGCCTACGTGTACTATCCCGCCAGCATCGCGCCCCATACCGGGCGGGACTTCGGCAACGCGATCCTGTCCCGCTGGCCCATGGTGGATGACCGCAAAATCATCCTCCCGCATCTCGCGCGGTTCGAGAAGTCGCAGCGCATCGCGACGGCCGCCACCGTGCTGATCGGCGGCGTTCCGGTGCGGGTGTACAGCGTGCACCTCGGGACCATGGTGGACGTGGGGCCCCGCAGCAGGCGGGACCAGGCGCGGGCCATCCTGGCGGACGCCGCACCCTACCCACGCGTCATCGTCGCCGGCGACATGAACAACCACGGGATCGGCGGCGAGTTTCGCGCCGGCGGGTACCTGTGGCCCACGGAGCACAACCCCCACACCGATCGGTTCTGGAACTGGGACCACGTCTTCCTGCGCGGCCTGGAGCCGCGTGACGGTCTCGCCGCCGGCGTCGTGCGCGACAACCGGGGAGCGAGCGACCATCGGCCGGTCTGGGTCGTGGTGGTGCTGCGGGCGCCGGCGGCGATCGAGCGGACGGCGACCTCCCAACCGTAGGCGGCGGTTCCTTCCTGTGAATTTCACGACGGCTTGAAGGATCCTCCGGTAGCGTGAAGTTTGCTGGTGGAGTCGAGGATTTCTGTGCGCCGGTTCGTGACCGCTGTGTCGTTCTGCCTGGCAGCCGTATCCCCTCCGGCCCGCGCGCAAGATACGCTGCCGCCCGCCCAGGGCGGATTCGTCCACTCGCTCGGCCTCCCGGAGATCTACAAGCCGTACCTCGGCGTGGGCATCGGTCTCTCCCGGCAGCAGGAGAACCACCTGGCCTCTCAGCTCCGGATCGGTGTGTTCCGCGACATTGGGAGCCCGATCAAGGAGATCTTGGGCTGGAGCGCTGAGGCGTACGTCGGCACGCGGGACGTGCGCCTGGACTACGGGGCACGGGCGTTCCTGTTGAGCAACGTCTTCTGTCTCGGCGCGGGCGTCGACTACGGCATCGCCGATGGCAGTGTCTCGCCGCTCGTTGTGCTGGCGGCGCCGGTGCACCGTGGCGGGGTGTTCGGCGGTGGCAGCGACCTGCGGCTGGAATGGCTGCCGCGACGTGGTGGATCGTTGAACCTCGCCGTCACGAAGCCCGTGGGTCAGCCGCACCGGGGGCACACGCGTCCCGTGCGGGACTACGTCGAGCTGCACAATGCTCGCCCCCGGCCGTTGGCCTTCCTCCCCGACCCGGCGATGCTCGCGGCGCTGGATGGCGTGCGGGATCACGCCACGTGGCTCAGCCGGCTCACGGTGCCGTACCTCGGTGGGTTCGCCGCCGATCCCGCGCGGGCGGCGGCGCAGGCGGTGGCCCCCCTCAAGACGCGCCTGGAGGGCGGTGGCACCGTCGAGGCGGAGATCCGAGCGTACCACCGCGAGCTCGAGCGCGCGTTTTCCATCGCCGTGTCGGGACGGCCGCTACCGCCGGGCGGGGCCACGCCCCTCGGGACCCTGGTGGCGGACAGCGCGAAGGCGATCCTGCTCGAGCGCGTGCTGTTCCCCTACAACCGCCTGCTCGGCCAGCGCAAGAGAGACGACACCACCCGGGAATTCGGCGGGCACGCCCGCGGGGTGTTCGCCCGCTGGCTGACGATGGCGTCTGGCGTCCCGGCGGAGCGCGACGACGCCTCCCTGTTCGTGTTCCAAAGCCTGCTCGACGACGTCGAGGCGATCCGTGCCGCCGCGCGGAATGCGTGGGGCGACTCCCGCCTGGTGTGGTTGCCACTGCAGCTCGCGCTCCTGCCCGAGCAGTACGCGGAGCAGGACCAGCTCGACACGCTGCTGAGCCGCGCGATCGGTCATTCGATCACGCACGGGAACCGCATCTGGTACGTGCACAACGACCGCTTCCAGCAGGAGCTGATCAAGTCGATCGCCCGAGCCAACGACTACCACATCCTGTGGATCCACGATTTCCGCGGATTGACGGCGTCCGGCGCGCCGGATCGACTTTCCTTGCTGGGCGTGACCGAAGCTTACCTGGCGGCCCTGTGGGACCACGTGGTGCAGTACGACTCGAGCGGCCGCCTGCCGGTGTACATGGTCTTCCTCGATGAGCACTACTTCGAGGTGAACAAGAGTCGCAACCTCCTGAACTTCCTGCAGGACCCTCTGGGGAAGAGGCCTGCGCTACCGCCGGGTTTCGACTCCCTGGGACGGGCGCTGGCCGACGCGCAGGGGGAGCTGCGCCGGGCGGTGGCCGCGTCGCGGGTGCTCCAGGCGGAGCGGGCCCAGTACGGGGAATCGTGGCTGCATCGGCTCATCAAGGTGCACGTCAGCATCACTAATCCCGCGGACCCGTCATTCCGCAGCTCCGACGTCCTGCCGCTCCTCGGCATGCCGGACGACGTGATGCGCGACCACCGCAAGGCGGTGCTGTACGACGTGAGTGAGGCGGACCCCTACCGCGGGATGGCGATGTTCGCGGGGATGGGGGTCGGCGAGCTGTATGCGGGCCCGGCGTGGGAGGACCGGGCGATCATGCTGCAAGGGCCCGTGGCGCTGACGCTGCGCGACGAGGCACGGGCGTTGCTCGAGACCCAGGGCATCCGCGGCGGGACGGTCCCGCATGTGCTGCGGCCCCAGCCGAGAGCGCCGGATTACGATCGCAAGGTACGGGCCGAAATCGACAGCATGGACGCATGGGGCGGGGTCGCGACCCGCGCCGTGGAGGTCCACAACGAGACCGGCTTCGGCTCCAAGGAGGTCAGCGTGGCCGAGGCGACGTTGTTCAACCTGATGTCCCCGGGCGGGGTCCTTAAGGTGCCGGACTCGATGTGGCTCAACGAGCTGCTCGCGTCGCTGGTCATAGGCGGCGCGCTGCGCGGGGCGCGGGTCCTCGTGATCGCGCCTTCGGCGGCGTCGGCGCCGAGCGCCGGATGGCCGGTGCTGGCGCTGGCGCACAATCTCCTGTCCCGCCTGCTCGCGATCAGGCACGCGCTCGCGCCGGAGCTGGCGGCCGTCCGCGGCGATCTGCGGGTGGGGGTGTACAATCCGGACGTCAGCGTGCACGACCTGCGTGACCGGGTCCGGGCGCTGCGGCGCGCGCTGCGCGAGACGCCGTTCCTCCGCGACCTGTACGCCTTCGACAGCACCGTGTACCGCGTGCTCGACAGTGCGGAGGCGATCGTGGGCGAGGCCACCACCGCCGACTCGGCGGTGCGACCCAAGCTGCACTTCAAGGGCTTCCTGTACCTGTCGCAGGAAGCGTGGACGCCGCTCATCAGCGGGGCGCCAATGGCGCTCGGATTGGAGCAGTATCTCGCCCAGCGGGCGCTCCAGCTGCGCGAGGGCACGGCCGTGGAGGAGGAGGCGATGGCCGCCGCGATGCAGCGGATCGGGGCGCAGACCATCAACCCGGTGCTCGACCGCGTGCCCGCCGAGGAGCGCAACTGCGCCTACCCCAAGCGCTGTGCCGGCAAGCACTGGGTGTTCTTTCTTCAGGTCGGCTCCGCCAACCAGGACTACCGCAGCATGGCCATGGACGGCGAAGCATCGGTACTCGTGTCGGGATGGACCAGCCTCTACGCCGTGCCCGACTTCGTGCTCCTGACGGGGCTCACCACGTGGCCCGACGATCAGGCCGCGCTGGACCGCCTACTGCCCGAGCCCGACGCGACGAAACTGCTGGTCGCGTGGTGGATCCGGATGGCGCTGTAGGCGCCCCGCGACGCCCATGCCGCGAAACCGCCCGTGCGTGCCGCATTCTCGCCCTACCTTCCGCCGCCCGGGGCGCGCAATCTTCATCCCTGTGTCGAGCGACACGCCTAACGCCGGCGCTACGCCGTTCCGGCTCTCCAAGTCGCGCGTCTGCGACGGACTGCAGTGCCACAAGTTCCTGTGGTGGCGCATCCACGACAAGAACGCCCCGGAGCTCGTCAACGACCCCGCCACCCAGTTCCGCCTGGAGCAGGGAAGCGAGATTGGAACGCTGGCACGCCGTTATGCCGGCCCGGGGGAGCTGATCGACCTCCCGTGGGACCAAATCGACCAGAAGCTCGAGGCGACGGCCGATGCGATGCGCCGGCTCGCGCCGCGCATCTTCGAGGCGGCGTTCGGCGCCGCGGGCAGCTTCGTCGCAGTGGACATCCTGGAGCGCGACGGCCCGCGCTACACGGTGGTCGAGGTGAAGTCTTCGACCAAGGTCAAGCCCGAGCACATCGGCGACGTCGCGGTGCAGGTGCACGTCCTGCGGCAAGCGGGGGTGAACGTCACGCGCGCCGAGGTGATGCACTTGAATCGGGAGTGCGTCGCTCCTGACCTCTCGGATCTGTTCGTGCGCGAGGACGTCTCCCCCAAGGTCGAGACGTACCTGCTCGATCTGCCGCTCGAGCTGAAGCAGCAGTTCGCCATGCTCGCGGGGCCGCTCCCCGACGTCGCGATCGGCCCGCAGTGCTTCGAGCCGCGCGACTGCCCCTTCATCGAGCGCTGCTGGGCCGCCGCGCCGCCGCACCACGTCACCTCACTGTACCGCATCCGCTCGGATACGGCGTGGGCGCTCGCCTCGGACGGCCACGAGACGCTGTTCGACCTACCGCCCGACCTGCGCCTCAACGTGGTGGCGGCGCGCCAGGTGCGGGCCGTTCGAGCCGGGGAGATGATCGTCGAGCCGGGCCTCGGCGCGGCGCTCGGCGCGCTCGCGTCACCCGTGGCGTTTCTCGACTTCGAGACCGTGGGGCCCGCCGTGCCCGCCTGGCCGGGCTGTCACCCCTATATGCCGGTGCCGGTGCAGTTCAGCGTCCACACGTCGCGCCCCAACGGCGAGTACGCCCACTGCGAATGGCTCACCGACGGCCCCGGCGACCCGCGGCCCGCCATTGCGCGGGCGCTGGTCGCGGCGTGCCGCGGCGCCGGCTCCGTGCTGACGTACAGCTCGTTCGAGCGGGCGCGCATTCGCACGCTGGCGGAGCACGTGCCCGAGCTCTCGCAGGATCTCCGCGAGCTCGATGCCCGGCTCGTGGACCTGGAGCCGATCGTGCGGAGCCACGTGTACCACCCCGATTTCGTCGGGAGCTTCTCGATCAAGGAAGTCCTGCCGGCGCTCGTGCCCGAGCTGAGCTACGACCACCTCGCGGTGAACGACGGCCAGGTGGCGAGCGTGCTCCTGAACCGGATGCTGTTGCGCGCCGATCCCGCCACGCCGGAGCGGCGCGCCGCGTTGCGGGCCGATCTGCTCGAGTACTGCAAGATGGACACGTGGGCGATGGTGAAGCTGGTGGAGCGGCTGCGGGAGCTGGCGGTTGCGTGAGCTCGGGCGACTCGGGGGAGCGGGGGAGCCGGGGGAGCCGGAGCTGCTGCGCGCGGCGGTCAGGAAGGTGGCTCTCGCCTGACGCGCGATACCGGATGAATCTCGTTCCACTGCTTGTGATTCTTCTCCCGCACGAGCGTGCCCGTGATCGCGACATGGCTGCCGACCGGTGGAATCGTCGTTTGGTCGGCGAAGCCGGCGCACGCCGCCACGGCGTCGGTCTGCGTGACTGTGTAGTGGCACACGATCTCGAACACCAGGTTCCCCTCCTCGTCGGAGGTGTTGCCGGGGTTGATCAGGTTCGCGAATTGGGGGTCGACCTGGAGCCAGCCGTGGGTGTCGCCGTCCTTTTCGTGACGGGCGCCGTCAGCCTGGTGGTGCGCCTGGTGGGCCGTCGCGTCGACGAGCGTACCGGTCACCGTGACGCAGTCCTGCAGCACGAGGAGGCGCGAGGGGTGGTACACGTGCTTCCACAACCCGTCGCCGCACCCCACCATTCTCGCCGACCCCGGCACGCCCGGGCCTGGCTGAATGGTCGTGGCCGAGGTGGCGGGCGACGCCGCGACACGCACGTAGCGGCTCCACACGTAGCCCGTCGTGTCTCCGGTCGCGAGCGCGACGTGGTAGTAGCCGCTCTCGAGGTTGGGGTCGAGCAGCGTGAGGGGTGCATCGGACGGCGTGAGCAGGCGGATCGGCGGGTACTCGCTCGACGGGTCCGGGCGCAGATTGACGTTGTGCACCACGGT
Source organism: Gemmatimonadota bacterium (assembly GCA_016880225.1). Taxonomy (GTDB): domain Bacteria; phylum Gemmatimonadota; class Gemmatimonadetes; order Gemmatimonadales; family GWC2-71-9; genus AG41. Next base: position 6,905 of record JAEHDT010000186.1, read on the forward strand.
CACCGTCTGGGCGGATACCGTTCCCAACGCTCCGGCGAGCACGGCGGCCACGAGCCCGAGGGTGCGGCCACGCATATCAGCCCCTCCGCACCGTGCGTCCCACCACCACGGTCACGTTGTCGCTGCCGCCGGCGGCGAGTGCGTCCTCGAGCAGGCCTTCGCACGCGCTCTTGGCGGACGTCATGGAGAGCAACCGCTCGCGGATGCGGTCGTCGGAAACGTGCTTGGTGAGTCCGTCCGAGCAGAGCAAGCCCACGTTGTTCCAGTCCTGCTGCATGGTCGTGACCATCGGCGCCGTCTCGGGTCCGCCGAGTGCGCTCGACAGCACGTTGGCGAGCGGCGTGCGCACCGCCTCGCTGCGCCGGAACACGCCCCGGTCCACGAGATCCTGCGCGAGCGTCTGGTCGCGCGACAGTTGAATCAGCCGGCTGTCGCGCAGGAGATAGCAGCGGCTGTCGCCTACCTGGAGCAGGTAGGCACGGGGCCACACGCCGATCCACAGCGTGAGCGTCGTGGCCATCTGCTCGAGCTCCGGACGGCCGGCGCGATTGCGCAGGATGTCGGCGTGGACCCGGTGCGCGGCCGCCTCGAGCGCCTGGGCGAACGTCTCCTGGTCGGACGGATCGGAGGCGTAGTAGCAGTGGGTAGCGTGCGCCACGTACTCGGTGATCGCTTCGACGGCGAGCCGGCTCGCCTCCTCGCCTCCACCCGTCCCCCCCACCCCGTCCGCCACCATCGCGAGGAACGCCAGTCGCTCGGCATCTCGCGGCACGACGTTCGGGCTGGGGAGACTGGTCTTCAGCACCTCGAGGTGTTTCTTCAGCGACCCGATGAGGAAGTGATCCTGGTTGCTGGGGCGGACCTTGCCGCGGTGCGTCAGACCGTAGACGTCGATCTCGTCGTCACGGGGCTTACGGTCGGCGGGGGCCGCCGCGGGCGTCGCCATGCGGACAATACTAGCGTCCCAAGCCGAGCAACGCCCCCTCGTGCTCGAGCAGCCAGCGCTTGCGCTCGAGCCCGCCGCCGAACCCGGTCAGCTCGCCGCGCGCGCCCACGACGCGGTGACAGGGGACGATGATGGGGATCGGGTTCCTGGCGTTGGCGGCGCCGACGGCGCGGGTGGCCTTCGCGTCTCCTAGGCGCCGCGCCACCACGCCGTAGCTCGTGGTGGTGCCGTACGGGATGGTGCGGAGCAGGTCCCACACGCGCCGCTCGAACGCCGAACCGTCCGCCGCGAGCGGGAGGTCGAACGCGGTGCGCGTACCCGCGAAGTACTCCTCGAGCTGTTGCTTGGCTCGGGCGAGCACCTCGTTCTCCCGCTCCGTGCCGACGGGGGGCGGCGGTCCGTGGCGGGAGGTCGGGAAGTGGACGGCGGTGAGCGCGTCGTCCGAGGCGACGAGAACGAGCTCACCGATGGGGGTGGAGAGACGGGTAGCGACAGTGGACATCACGTCCACGGCTCGTCGCCGCTCGGCCCATAGATCGAGGGTACCTTCCCCCCCGCCGCCCGCACGTACACCGACAGCTGCCCCCGGTGGTGGATCTCGTCGTGCAGCAGGAACCACGCGAAATCGAGCCGGCGCCAGTCGCCCATCGTCTTCGGGGCGGTGAAGAACTTCACGGTCTGGGCGAGCTCCGCGTCACTGTAGAGCCGCACCACCTCGCGGTAGTCGGCGTGGGCCTTCTCGAACGCGCTCACGAGGTCGCCCCACGCGGCGGGCGGCTGCTGCGGCTTGCCCGTCGGCGGGCGCGTGGCGAACTCGTCGTTCAGCACCCGCGTCCCGAGGCCGCGCTCCAGCACGAACGTCCACGCGATCTCGCGCGCGGACCTGCACTTGGGAGTCGGGCGCAGGTCGGCCTGGTCCGGCGGGAATGCCCGCAGCACGCGCAGCGTGATGGCGTGCTCGCGGTCGTACGCGTCGAGGAACTGCTGCTTCGGACTGGACATGGGCCGCTCCCTTTACCTCAAGCCTAGCCGACGCGGGCGATCACCGCCATTGTTCCCGCGCCCATGGATTCCTTACGCCCCACCCCCTCCTCCCGCTGGCGCGCTCTGGTGGGCGATGTGCATTTCTGGATCCCGGTCGCCGTGCTCGTCGCCGGGCTGCTCGTGCTCGCGTGGATCGCTTGAGCGAGCTCGAGCCGGCGCGGCTCGCCCGCCTGCAGCAGGTGGGCATCCTCTCGGGGTTCGCCGCCGGCGCCTGGCTCGGCGCCGCCGAAGCGCCCACCAAGCTCGTCACGCTCGGGATCGCTCCGGTCGTCATCTCGTTCATGATGGTGCTGGGCGTGTTCCTGGCGCGCTGGAGCCTGCCGGCCCTGGTGCGCGGCACCGCCGCCGTGAAACACGACGTGCGCCAGGCGCCGCACCTCGTAGTCTGGGCCGCGCTCGCCGGCTCGCTCTGGGCCGTCGCCAACACGCTCACGATCTTCGCGATCAAAGACATCGGCCTCGCCATCGCGTTCCCGCTCTGGAACGCGAACAGCCTGCTCGGCATCCTGTGGGGCACGCTGCTCTTCAACGAGCTGCGCGCTGCCGGTCGCGCGCGCTGGCTGGGCGTGGTGGGCGGCGCCGGCGCGATGTTCGTGGGGGCGACGCTGCTCGCGGTCGCGTCGTCGGTGCACGCGCCCGGGGGCGATGCCCTGCGCGGCGTCGCCGCCGCGCTCACCGCCGGAGCCCTGTGGGGAACGATGTACATCCCCTACCGCAAGGCGTACCTCACCGGGATGCACCCGCTGTCGTTCATCGCGTTCTTCACGATCGGCGAGCTGGGGATGATGACGGCGCTGGCCCTCACGCTCTCCGGCGGGCCGGGGGCGTTGTGGCACGAGCTGGCCCGGACCCGCGAGGTGCTGTTCTGGCTGCTCGTCGCCGGGTTCGTCTGGGTGGTGGGCGATCTGTTCCAGCAGTATGCGGCCAAGTACGTCGGGATCAGCCGGGGCATTCCGCTCTCGAACACGAACCAGCTGTGGGGGCTCGTCTGGGGGATCGCGGTGTTCGGCGAGTTGCGCGGCGGCGGCCCCGCCCTGTACGGACGCGTGATCGGGGGCTCGGTGTTGATGGCTCTCGGCGCGCTCGCGATCGCCCGCGCCACCGCGGGGGTCCGCGAGCACCGGCGCTGGCAGGAAGCGGGGGCGCGCGAGAGCGCGCGCTACGGGGTGGATCCGGCCTACGTGGCGGCGGCGATGGCGGGAGAGGAGGCGGGCGCCGCCACGGGTTCGCGCCGCGGCCTGCTCGACTGGCTGCTCGTCGCGGGTGCTACTGCGTTGTTCGTCTGGTCGGCCACCGTGGCGCGCGTGCCGGCGCTCGCGATCGATTGGGGCTGGGCGGCGGCGCTGACGCTCGCCCTCGCCGGCTTCCTCGTCGCGGGCGGCGTGGCGCTGTGGCGCGTGACGCGATTTCGCTGAGGCGGACGCACTAGGCAGTCTCGCCCTCGGCGAGCAGCGCGCGCGTCGCGGAGTGCGTGGGCCGGTCCAACACGTCGGCCGGCGATCCCGCTTCCACCACCACGCCGTCCGCGAGGATCGCGACGCGGTCGGCGTAGGCGCGCGCGAACGCGACCTCGTGGGTCGCGATCAGGAGGCCCCGCCCTCCGTCGTCGGCGGCGAGCCGGCGCAGCGTCCGGCCGAGCGCGCCGCGGCGCGCCGGGTCGAGCGCGGCGGTGGGCTCATCCATGAGGAGCAACGGCGGATCGAGCGCGAGCGCGCGCGCGATCGCCACCCGCTGCGCCTCGCCGCCCGACAGCTGGCTCGGCAGCGCGTCCGCCCGGCCCCCGACCTCGAGCGCAGTGAGCAGCCGCCGGGCGGTGTCCTCGGCCTCCGCGCGAGGCCTACCCAGCACGTGCCGGGGCGCCAGGGCGACGTTTTCGAGCGCGCTCAAGTGCGCGAACAGCGCGTGCCCCTGGAACACGAGCGCCACCCGGCGCCGCAGCGGCTTCAAGCGCGACTCGGGCGCCACCGGACCGGGCTCGAGCGCGAACCCGTCTACGTCGATGCGCCCGCCGTCGAACCGCTGTAACGCTGCCACCGCCCGCAGTGCCGACGTCTTGCCGGCGCCGGAGCGGCCCATCAGCGCCACCACCTCCCCGCGCCGTACCTCGACCGTCAGCGCCCGCAACACCTCGCGGCCGTCGTAGCGCACGCATAGGTCTTGGACTCCGAGCAGCGGGGTCATGCGGCGCGTCCTCCGCCCCAGCGCCGCTCCAGCCGCCGCCCCAGGCGCGCGAGCGGCAGCGACATGACGAGGTAAACGACGGCGCACAGCATCCCGGGCACGATCCAGTTGCCGACGTTCGTCGCGTAGATGGCCGTCTGCTTCGTGAGCTCGACGACGGTGAGCACCGAGACGAGCGACGAATCCTTGAGCAGGGCCACGAAATCGTTGGTCATCGAAGCCAGCGCGTAGCGCACGGCCTGCGGCCCGCGCACCAGGCGGAGGATCTGGCCCTCGGAGAGGCCGAGCGTGCGCGCCGCCTCGAGCTGCGTGCGCGACACCGCCTCGAGCGCCCCGCGGTAGATTTCGGCCTCGTACGCCGCGTAATTGAGCCCCAACCCCAGCACCGCCGCCAGAAACGCCGGCAGCCGCACCACGCCCGAGAGGCCGTAATAGAGGACGAAGAGCTGCAGCAGGAGCGGCGTGCCGCGAA
>JAEHDT010000187.1 GCA_016880225.1 Gemmatimonadota bacterium
ACCTGGGGCTGGCGCTCGCGCTCGTCGTGCTGTACCTGGCGCTGTCGATCAACGTGTACCTCGAGTCGGAGGTCTTCGGCCGGTTCCGGCTCGGCTACAGCCGCATCGGGCCCACGGAGGCCCGTATCCTGCTCATCGTGCTTAACGTCGTGCTGGCGCTCTATCGCGAGCTGCCGGCCGGCGTCTGGCCCGAGCTCGGGGTGGTCGCGAATCTTGGGGCGGGGCTGCTCGCGGCAGGTCTTGCCACGGCACTCGTCGCGCGCTTTGTGCGAAACGTGTACGTGCTGGCGCGGCTCGAGCCGCAGTTCGGGCGGAGGGGCTGAGATACGAATCGGTCGGTGGAGGACGGTGGGGGTTTGTCCTCCCCCCGCCTCCACCAACCTCCCCAACCTTCTTAAGTTTCACCCGCCATGCAGCTCTCCGAAGCCATCCTCCAGGCACTGCAAGCCGCGTGGAGCCACAAGCTCCGCTCGTTTTTCACGCTGCTCGGCATCATCGTGTCGGTCGCGTTCCTCGTCGCCGTGGTCGCGATCATCCAGGGGATGAACGCCTACGTGCGGGAGCGGATCGGCGGGGCGATCGTGGGCGCCAATGCGTTCCAGGTGCGTCGCACCCCGATCGCCGTCGGCCTCATCGACGACGAGGCGTGGAAGGCGATTCAGCGGCGGCCGATCATCGCGCCCGAGGACGTTCCCTACGTGGCGCGGGCGCTCCCCGACGCCCGGGCGATCGCGCTGCAGTCGGGGTGGCCCACGCCGCAGGCGGACGTGGTGTGGCGCAACAAGACCGTGGGCGATGTGTTCGTGTTCGGCGTGACCGCTCCGTTTCAGGTGGTGCAGGACTACGAGTTCACCGCCGGCGACGCCCTCAGCGACGTGGACGTGCGGGAGCGCCGCCCCGTCGTGGCGCTCGGCTTCGACATCGCCGACAAGCTGTTCGACTATCCCGCGCAGGCCATCGGCCAGAGCATCCGCATCCTTGGCCAGCAGTACACCGTGAAGGGCGTGATCGCGAAGAAGGGCAACGTGCTGGGGCAGTCGTGGGACGGCTTCGTGATGATGCCGCTCAGCACGTTCGAGGCGCTGTACGGCCGTCGCAAGACCACCGTCATCTCCGTGAAGATGCCCGACGCGGCGCTCGTGCGGGACGGCATGCAGCGCGCCGAGGAGGCAATGCGCATTGCCCACCGGTTGCGCCCTGGTCAGTCCAACGACTTCACGGTGGACACGGCCGACGCGCTGGTGAGCTTCTGGAAGAACCTCACGCGCCTGCTGTTCACCGTGATCCCCGCCGTGGTGGCGATCGGGATCGTCGTCGGCGGCATCGTCATCATGAACATCATGCTCATGAGCGTCAACGAGCGCACCCGCGAGATCGGGATCCGCAAGTCGCTCGGCGCGCGCCGGCGCGACATCCGCAACCAGTTCCTGGCGGAGTCCGTCACGCTGGCCGTGCTCGGAGGGGTGCTCGGCCTGCTGGCGGGCGCCGCCCTGGCGGGGCTGGTCGCGACCGTCTCCCCACTGCCGGCCCGCGTCACCTGGTGGTCGGTGGCGGTGGCGCTGGGACTCGGGATCGGTGTGGGCGTCGTGTTCGGCGTCTATCCGGCGGTGCGGGCGGCGAAGCTCGACCCGGTGGTGGCGCTGAGGTACGAGTGAGACTCCACTCGGTCTCGGAAGGGTGGCTGATCGCCCTCGATCAGCTCCGCGCCAACAAGCTGCGGTCCGCGCTGACCGTACTGGGCGTCGTGATCGGGGTCGCGACGGTGATGACGATGGCGTCCATCGTGCAGGGAATCCGCGACCAGATCATCAATACGATCGAGGTCGCGGGCCCGACCACGTTCTATATCATGCGCTTCTGGTCCACCACGCCGCTCAACCCGGACGCGCTCCCTAAGGAAGTCCGCATCCGCCCCGTGATCGCACCCGAGGAGGCCGAGGTGATCGCCCGGCTGCCGGACATCCGCTACGCCGGGATCTGGGTGCAGCTGTTCCAGAAGATGGAGTACCAGGGCACCCGGACACAGATCGTGACGGTGTTCGGCGCCGACGACCACTACATGGAGATCCAGGGCGGCAGTCTCCCGGCGGGCCGGTTCTTCACGACCGCCGAGCTGCGCAGCGGCTCCCCCGTGGTGGTCCTGGAGCGCAAGTTCGCGGACAAGCTGTTCGCGCGGATCGATCCCCTGGGTCGCTTCCTGCGCATCTCGGGGAAGCCGTTCCAGGTGATCGGCGTGTACCAGAACCCGGAGAACATCTTTCAACCGCCGTCGCAGGAGATCGGCGCAATCGTCCCGTTCGAGACGGCGCGGCGCTTCTTCCGCTACGACGAGACCAACGCCCTGTGGATCGTGGTGAAGCCCCAGAGCGGCGTCACCGTGTCGCGTGCGATGGACGAGGTGACCGTGGCGTTGCGCCGGTTGCGGGGGCTGCGCGCGGCCGACCCGAACTCGTTCGATCTGATCACCCAAGACCAGATCCTCGACGTCTTCAACAAGCTCACGGGCGTGTTCTTCCTGGTGATGCTGGTGCTCTCGAGTGTGGCCCTGCTGGTCGGCGGCATCGGCGTGATGGCGATCATGATGGTCTCGGTGACCGACCGGACCCGCGAGATCGGCGTGCGGAAGGCGCTCGGCGCCACGCGGCGCGAGATCCTCTGGCAGTTCCTGGTCGAGGCGGCGACCCTCACGCTGCTGGGGGGAATGATCGGGATCGTCATCGGGCTCGTGATGGCCCAGGGGATCCGGTGGCTGCTCCAGTTCCAGACGAGCGTGCCGCTGTGGAGCGCGGTGCTCGCGTGCGCCGTCTCGATCCTCATCGGGCTCGTGTTCGGCATCGCGCCGGCGGCGCGCGCGGCCCGGCTCGATCCGGTGGAGGCGTTGCGATATGAGTGACACCGTCGATCTCCTCGCCATCGCTGCCCATCGCGACGACGCCGAGCTCACCTGTGGCGGCACGCTCGCCAAGGCCGCCGCAGCCGGACACCGCGTCGGCATCCTCGACCTGACCCAGGGCGAAACCGGGACCCGCGGCGACGCCGCGACGCGCGCCGCCGAAGCGGACCGGGCGGCGCGCGCCCTCGGCGTGCACGTGCGGCTCAACGCCGGGCTCCCCGACGCGCATCTCGCCAACGACGAGGCGTCGCGCGCCAAGTTGGTCGAGCTGATCCGCGCCATGCGCCCCCGCGTCGTGATTCTCCCCTTCCCCGTGGGCCGCCACCCCGATCACCGCGTCGCCTCAGAGCTGGGACGCGACGCCTGCTATCTCGCCGGGCTCGCGAAGTACGGCGCCACCGGCGCGGCGTACCGGCCGTTCAAGCTGCTCTACGCCCTCGCGTATCGCGAAGACCCCGTCAAACCTTCGTTCGTCGTGGACATCTCCGACCGCTTCGACGCCAAGATGGCCGCGGTCCGCTGCTATGCGTCGCAGTTCGACGGGGCCACCGCCGCGGGCGAGATCTTCCCCACCGGCCAGGACCTGTACGAGCTGATCCGCGTGCAGTCGGCCCACTACGGCTCGCTCATCCGCCGGCCGTTCGGCGAGCCGTTCTTCTGTCACGAGACGCTCGAGGTCGCGGACGTGCTGCAGCTTGGCGTGCAATCCCTCTAGCCTCTAGATTCCCCAGCATGTCCAAGCGTGTGGTTTACCTCGACAACGCGGCCACCACGCCGGTGCGCCCCGAGGTGCTCGAGGCCATGCTCCCCTACCTGGGGCGCGACGCGTTCGGCAACCCCTCGTCCGCCCACCGCTTCGGCCGCGCCGCCCGCGCCGGCCTGGAGCAGGCGAGGCGCTCCATCGCCGAGGTGCTCGGGGGTGGGGTCGAGCCGGGACAGGTGATCTTCATGTCCGGCGGCACCGAGGCCGACAACCTCGCGGTGATCGGGAGCGCGCTGGCGGCTCGAGCCCGGGGCGGGCCGTTCCGCGTGGCGGTGTCCGCCGTCGAGCACAAGGCGGTTCTCGCCGCGGCGCACGCGGTCGCGCAGCTCGGCGGCGAGGAGATCATCCTGCCCGTGGACGGCGCGGGCCTCGTGTCGGAGGACGCGTTGTCCGCGGCGCTCGAGCGCGGCGTCGCCGTGGTCAGCGTGATGTGGGTCAACAACGAGGTCGGCGTGGTGCAGCGGGTCGCCCCGATCGCACAGCGATGTCGCGAGGCGGGCGTGCCGTTCCACGTGGACGCCGTCCAGGCGTTCGGCAAGATCCCCGTCTCGCTCGACCAAGTCCCCTGCACCTTCCTCACCATCTCCGGTCACAAGATCGGCGCCCCGAAGGGGATCGGAGCGCTCATCGTGCGCGATCGGCACGCCGTCGAGGCGATCATTCACGGCGGCGGACAGCAGTACGGCATCCGGCCGGGGACGGAGAACGTCCCCGGCATCGTGGGGCTCGGGAAGGCGGCGGAGCTCGCCGCCCGGGAGCAGGCGGCGTTCGCGGCCCGCGTCGGGCGCTTGCGCGACGAGCTCGAGCGACGGTTGCTCGCGATCGTCTCCGACGCGTGCGTCCACGCGGCCGCCGCCGCGCGCGCGCCGCACGTGTCCAACGTCTCGATCCCCGGCACGGACAGCGAGGCGCTGCTGATGCACCTCGATCTCGCGGGGATCGCCTGCTCGTCGGGCTCCGCGTGCTCTACCGGCGCCGTCGAGCCGTCGCACGTGCTCACCGCCATGGGCGTGCCGCGCGAGCTGGGTGTCGCGGCCCTGCGGTTCTCGTTCGGTAAGGACAACACGGAAGAGGACGTGGAGGCCGTGGCGGCCGCCTTCCCGAAGATCGTCGAGAAGGTACGGGCGTTGGCGGCGGTGCTGCATCGATGAGCGAGCGCGTCCTGGTCGCCATGTCGGGCGGCGTGGATTCGTCCGTGGCTGCGGCGCTGCTGGTCGAGCAGGGCTACGACGTGGTGGGTGCGACGATGAAGCTGTTCTGCTACGGCGACAGCGTTCCCGACCGCCCCTGCTGCTCCCTCGACTCGATCGGCGACGCGCGCCTCGTGGCGCACACGCTCGGTATCCCTCACTACGTCCTGAACCTCGAGGACCGGTTCGGGCGCGATGTGATCGGCGACTTCGTCGCCGAGTACGCCCGCGGTCGGACGCCGATCCCATGCGTGCGCTGCAACTCCTTCACCAAGTTCCGCGACTTCCTGTACCACGCCGATGCGCTCGACTGCGGCGCCATCGCCACCGGTCACTACGCCATCGCGCGGGACGGCGCGCTGTTTCGCGGGCGCGACCCGCAAAAGGACCAGTCGTATTTCCTCTGGGGCATCGACCGCCGGGTGGTGGCGCGGATGCTCACCCCCGTCGGCGCCCTCACCAAGCGCGAGACGCGCGCCGTCGCCAGCCAGCTCGGCCTCGTGACGGCGGAGAAGCCCGAGTCGGTCGACATCTGCTTCGTCCCCGACGACGACTACGTTGGCGTCCTCGAGCGGCACCTCCCCGCCGACGCTCCCGCGCTCGCCCCCGGCCCGCTCGTCACGGCCGCCGGTGAGGTGGTAGGAGAGCACGACGGCTTCGCCCGCTATACCATCGGGCAGCGGCGCGGCCTGCCCGGTGGATTTCGCGAGCCGATGTACGTCGTCGCCATCCGGCCCGAGACCCGAGAGGTGGTGATCGGCTGCGGCGACGAGCTGTTCGGCCACGCCGTGACGCTCGGCGACGTGAACTGGCTGGCGGACCCGCTCGCGGCGGGAGACGCCGTCTTCGT
>JAEHDT010000188.1 GCA_016880225.1 Gemmatimonadota bacterium
CAACGCGGGAGACGGAAGAAACGACCGAATCCCCACCACACGAGGTCGGGACGACCGCCGCCGAGTCTCCACGGCGGGAGATCCCACACGTACAGCAGGTACGGACAACGCTGCCTCCGGGCGTAGCGCCAGGCGCGCTCGGCGGCCGTGCCGCTCATCGCGATCGCCAATCGCGCCGGCGCGTCGCCCTCGGTCGCAATGCTCAACCCCAGCTGCTCCAGCCGCGGAACGACGAGCTCGGCGAAGCGGTTGGGAGCGAACCAGCGGACGTCGATCACCCGGGCGTCACGTCGAAAATGAACACCGCCGCCCCGCGCTGCTTCACGGGAATGAAGTTGCGCAGAGGGGTGCGATAGTAGCGCCGCAGCCGCACCCGGCCCCACGGCTCGAGGGCACGCCGCAACGATGCCTCGTCGTATTCCCGCTTGTGATCGGGATCCCAGAAGGACCGCCCTACCGGCGTCGTCCCGACGATGCGCCCCCCCGGCCCGAGATAACGCACCAGCTCGCCCGCGAAGCCGTGGTCGTCCGACATGTGCTCCAGCACCTCGCAACAGAACACGAGATCGAAGGCCCCGCGCTCGGGTGGCTCCGTGGTGAAGACCGGTGTCTCCGCGGAGCCACGAAACGCGCGCGCCTGGGCGATCGCGGCCGGCGAGACGTCGTAGCCGACCGACCGGCCCCCCGCCCGCTCGAGCGCGATCGTGAACACGCCGTCCATGCACCCAAAGTCCAGCACCCGCTTGTCCGCGGGCGGATAGCGCCGCAGCAGCACGCGTTGGCGCCACAGCAGGTGATCGAGCCGCCACGCGAGATCTGTGGCGCTCGGGCCCTGGCGTTCGAGCCAGATGCGGAATTGGCGGTCGTACTCGGCGGCGACATCCATCACTTCCTCGACCTTCTGGGATGCTGTAGACTGCGCCGATGCGCGTGATCGTGCTCGGCCCCGGCGGTGCGCACAAGACCGAAACGGCCATCGCCCGCGCGGTCCGAACGCTCGGTCACCCGTGTCGCCAGGTCAACGTGGTCGGGTGGACTCGCTACCTCAAGGGCCTGGCGTACCCGGTGGTGCGCCGCCTGGTGGACTCGTTCGAGCCAGAGCTGCTCATCTTCACGCGACCCGCGACCCGGCTCGGCGCGGAGACCGTACGCGCGCTGATCCGGGGCCGGCGGTCGGCCTTCTGGTACTTCGATCTGGCCGGCCGCCCGCTTCCCGACGTCGTGGCGGTGGCCCGGTGTGTCGACGCCATGTTCGTCACGACGCCATCGCAGGTCGAGCGCTACCGGGACGCGGGCGTCCCCGTAGTGCTCCACCTGCCGCAGGGTATGGATCCGGCCACCGACCGCCCCGCCGCGCGGGCCCCGCGCCGCTACCACTGCGATGTCTCCTTCGTGGGTTCGGGCCACTACCCGTTCCGGCACGAGCTGTTGCGGGCGGTCGCCGCCACCTGCCGGATGCAGATCCGTGGCCCCGGCTGGGAACGCGTACCGGCCGACTTACCGGTGCGCGGGGGGCCCGTGTGGACCAGGCGCTTCGCGCAGGTGGTGCGCGGCGCAGCCATCTCGCTCGGCGCGCATGCGTTGCCGGAGCACGCGCGGGAGCGCGGCGGCGGCGCGTCGAACCGGATGTGGAAGGTGCTCGGGTGCGAGGGGTTCTATCTCGGCGCCTACGTGGACGGCATCGACGCGTTCGCCCGCGACGGCGAGCACTGCGCCTGGTACCGAGACCGGGACCAGGCGGTCGAACTGGTGCGTCACTACCTGGCCGATCCCGCCGCGCGCGCCCGCATCGCCCAGGCGGGCCGCGCCCATGCCCTGTCGCATCACACGTACGCCCACCGCGTCCGGCTGCTGATCGAGGGGCGAGGCTACACCTCGACGTAGTTGCGGTACTCGAACACCCTCGCGCCGGTCAACCGCTCGATCCAGTCGGAGAGGTAGTAGCGGACGAAGCCCAACCGAAAGCGCTTCGGCCCGAGTGCGGGCATCGGTGCCTGCGCCCGCGCGGCGATCCACTCCTGTACGGCGCGCGGGTGCGTTCCGGTGAAGCGGCGCAGCAACGGCATCCACCCCAACGTGCGGCGCACCTGAGCCGCCGCGACCCGCTCCCCGCTCCAGGGGAATATCGTCTTGCTCGCCTCGTACTTTTCGCCGATCGCCCGGACCGGCCGCGCCCACCCGTAGTGGAACATCTCCGCGCCGGTCTCGCGCGCGCGGATCCGCCGCAGCTCCGGACCGACGCGAAATCCTTGCGCGTCCTGAAACGACCGCACGTCGCGCCCCAGCCGGACGCACCGCACCTCGCGCCGGTAGTAGCGGCGCGTGGTGGCGAGCGTTTCGAAGTTGCCCCAGAAGTGGCGGTAGCGGACGAGCAGGCCCTCGACGCGGGCGTCGTCGTCCCACTCGGCGATCCGCTGCTTCAAGAGCGGCGCCCCGCGCTCGTGCAGGACTTCATCCGCCTGGATGTAGACGCCCCACCGCCCGCGGCAGGCATCCATCGCCCGTTGCGTCTCGATCGAGAGCACCAGGCTCTGTCGGCTGAAGTCCCATACCGTGTCGAGGATGCGCACCCGCGCATCCCCGATGGACGCGACGAGATCGCGGGTGTCGTCGTCGGACTTGCCGACGTTGACGACGACCTCGTCGCAGATGTCGAGAATCGAGCGGATGGCCGGGACGATCGGGTAGTCGAGCTTGAGGGCGTTCCGGACGATCGTGAAGCCCGAGATCATGTCAAGTGCGGAATTGCATGTCGTGCAGGCGGCGGTACAGCCCGCCCGCGGCGTACAGCGTCTCGTGGGTCCCCCGCTCCACGATCCGCCCCTCCGCGAGCACGACGATGAGGCTGGCGTGCTGTACGGTCGCGAGCCGGTGGGCGATGACGAAGGTCGTGCGGTGCGCCATGAGCCGGTCGATGGCTTCCTGCACCAGCCGCTCGGACTCCATGTCGAGTGCGCTCGTCGCCTCGTCGAGGATCAGGATCGGCGGATCGCGCAGCAGCGCCCGCGCGATAGCGATGCGCTGCCGCTCGCCACCCGACAGCCTGGTGCCGCGCTCACCCAGCAGCGTGCGATAGCCCTCGGGCAGCTGGGACACGAAGTCGTGGGCGTTCGCCGCCCGCGCGGCGGCCGACACCTGCTCGAGCGTGAAGTCGCTCCGTCCGTACGCGATGTTCGCGAACACCGAGTCGTTCAACAGGATCGTCTCCTGCGACACGATGCCCATCAACCCGCGCAGGCTCGCGCGGTTGAACCGCGAGATCGGCACGCCGTCCATGAGAATGGCGCCCCGCGTCGGCTCGTAGAAGCGCGGCAACAGGTCCACGAGGGTGGTCTTCCCCGCTCCCGACGGGCCCACGATCGCCACTACCTGCCCGCGCCGCACCTCCAGATCGATGCCGGCGAGCACCCGGCCCCCGTTCTGTCCGTCGTACGAGAATTCGACGCCCCGGTACTCGATCCGCTGCTCGAAGCGCGCCGGCAGCTCGCCCGGCCGGTCGTGCTCCTCGGGCGCGAGCTCCAGCACCTCGAACACGCGATCTGCCGCCGCGAGGGCCCCGGCCATCGCCGTCGGATAGTTGGTGACCTGCTTGACCGGGGACATGAGCTGGAGCGCGACGGCGATGAAGGCAATGAGGAGCGCGGGCTGGACCGCTCCCGTCTGGCCAAGCGCCAGCCGCGTGCCGACGGAAAAAATCAGCAGGATCACGACGCCCGCAAACACTTCGGAGAGCGGGCTCGTGAGCGTCGAGTAGCGCTGCGCGCGCAGCACGCCCCGACGGTTACGGTCGGCGAGCGTGCGAAAGCGCGTCGCCTCGAAACGCTCCGCCACGTACGCCCGCACCAGCTTGATCGATCCAACGAGCTCGCTCACGAGGCTGGTCAGGTCGCCGCGCTGGTCCGCCTGCTCGCGCGAGCGCCGCCGCACCTTCGCCACCACGGGACGGACGAGGAGCGGCAGCAACGGCGCGCATGCCAGCGCGATCAGCGTCAAGCGCCAGGACAGCCCCAGCAGAATCGTCACGTAGACCGCTATCAGGCACACGTTCTGGATGAGGGAGGCGAGCGCGGCGGTGACGGCCGTCTTTACCTGATCGGTGTCGTTGACGACTCGCGACAGGAGCTGGCCGCCGCGGGTGCGCTGGAAGAAGCCGAGCGGCAGGCGCTGCAGGTGCTCGAACAGCTGCACGCGCAGGTCGCGTACCACACCCTCCTGAATCGCCACGCTCGACACCGCCGCGCCGTAGGTGAGCAGGTTCTTGAGCACCAGGGTGCCCACGAGCACCAGCACCACGTTGCGGAGCGCCGCCTCGGGCGACCCGGCCGCGAGCAGCGGACCGACCACTGCCGCGAGCACCCGCTCAACTGCCGAGCCCCCCGACGCCGGCAGGGGTTGCTGGCCGAACAGCGTGCGCAGGAACGGGATCAGCAGCACGAACGTGGCCCCGTTCAGCACCGACGCCAGGACCGTGGCAACGAGGTTGGCGACGAACAGGAGTGTGTAGGGGCGGAGCAGCTGCAGCAGCCGGCCACTCCGGCCCATCAGCGACCCTTGCCGGCGGCCGCGGCGCGTCCCCGCGGTGTGAGCAGCGCGACGGGAAGGATCACCTCTTCGGGCGTGACGCCGCCGTGCAGGAACGAGCCGCGGTAGCGCGCCTGGTACTCGCGCAGCTTGGTGGGATAGACGAAGAACCGGTCGGCCGTGGCGAGGAGCAGCCGCACGCCGAGCCCCATCGCCGGCAGGCCGAAGCTCTTCAGGTCTTCGACCACGATCGCCGCGTCGGGATCCTCGCTCCGCAGGTCTTCCCCGAACTTGTAGCGCAGGTTCGCGGTGGCGTCGCGCTTCGCGTACACCGTCGCCGGCGTCTCGCAGTGAATGGAGCCGTGGTCGGTGGTGAGCAGCACCGAGACTCCCCGGCGCTCCGCCTCCTGCAGCGCGGCGAGCACGGGCGAGCGCTCGAACCACGTGCGGGTGAGGCTGCGCAGCGCGGCCTCGTCGCGCGCCACTTCGTACAGGATGGCGCTCTCGGAGCGGCCGTGCGTCAGCTGGTCCACGAAGTTGAACACGAGCGCGGTGACGCCGTCCTGGGCCAGGTGCGCTGGCAGCCGCCGCACCAGGTCGCCTTCCCCCGAGCTGAACACCTTCTCGTAGCGCACCGGCACTGGCCGGCCGACGAGCTCCTGCAGCTGCTCGGTGAGCAGCTCGCCCTCGTGGGCGTTGAGGCTCTCCTCGTCGGACGCCTGGCCCCACCACGCTGGATGGCGCGCCGCGATCTCCATGGGGAACAACCCCGAGAAGATCGCGTTGCGCGCAAACGGCGTCGCGGTCGGCAGGATGCTGTAGTAGTGCGACTCTTCCACATCGAACAGCGGGGTAACCAGGTCGCGCAGCACCTCCCATTGGTCGAGCCGCAGGCAATCGATCACGACGAACAGCACCCGGCCCGTCGCCTGGAGCACGGGCACGAGGAACTCGGCACCCACGTCCACCGAGAGGGGCGGCCGGTCGCCTTCGGGGCCGGCGAGCCACCGCGGGTACTGCCGGGCCACGTACTCGGCGAAGTCCCGGCGCAGGGCGCGCTGCAGGGCGCGCAGCGCCTCCGACAGTCCCGGCTCGTTGGACGCGGACAGCCGCACCTCCCAGCGCGCCAGCTCCGCGACGAGCTCGATCCACTCGCGCCAGGCGAGGGTCGCGCCGCGCCGCCCCTCGAGCTCGCGGAACCGGGTGACGAAGTCGCGGGCGAGCCGCTGCTGCCGGATGCGGTCGCCCTCGAGCAGCCGCGTGATCACCGAGAGGATCTGGCGCGGCTGGACCGGCTTCACCAAGTAATCGTCCACCTCGATGCCGATGGCCTCGCGCAGCGTGCCTTCGTCCTCGCTCTGCGTGACCATCACGACGGGCATCGCGGGATCGATCGCCCGGATCTCGCCGATCAGCTCGAGCCCGCGCCGCCCCGGCATCTGCTCGTCGAGCAGCACGATGCTGTAGGGCTCGCGGCGCAGCAGCGCGAGCGCGTCGTCGCCGTGCGCCGCGGCGGCGACGGTGAATCCCTGGGCTTCGAGGAAGCGCCGGTGTGCGGCGAGCCCCTCTACTTCGTCGTCCACCCAGAGAATGGTCTTCGGCCGCTGCATAGGCCAAAGCTAACGGCGACTGGCGAACCCGGGCAACGCAGGACTTATTTCGCGTCGTGCTGTGCGTCCTCCTGGTGCGCTTCAGCTCGATCGGCGACATCCTGCTCACGACACCGCTCGTGCGCGCGCTCGCCCGCCGCCATCCCGAGGCGAAGCTCATCTATGTGACCAAGCGCGCGATGGCGCCGCTCGTCGCCGACAACCCGCACCTCGCCGGCGTCGTCACGCTCGAGCCGGACGAGCCGGTGCGGCACCTCGCGCGCCGGCTGCGGGCGCTCGCCCCCACCCACGGCCTCGACCTGCACGGCAGCGTCCGCAGTGCGGGACTGCGGCTGCTGGTGCGCTGCCGCTGGTCGGGGTATCGCAAGCGCAAGGGCG